>JBCBHB010000578.1:0-2489 GCA_038526025.1 Pseudomonadota bacterium | reverse complement strand
GCGATCCCAGTCTCCATCGTTGCCTCCTTCGTGGCCATGTCCGCCCTGGGGCGGACGCTGAACGTGATCTCTCTTGCCGGCATCGCCTTCGCGGTCGGCATGGTGGTCGATGCGGCCATCGTGGTGCTCGAGAACATCTACCGGCTGCGCCAGCAGGGCATGCCGCCGCGCGAGGCCGCCTATCAGGGCGCAGCACAGGTCTGGGGCGCCATCCTCGTCTCGGCGCTCACCACCGTCATGGTCTTCATCCCGATCCTCGTGATGGAGCTCGAGGCGGGGCAGCTTTTCCGGGATATCGCGGTGGCGATCTCGGTCTCGGTGATCCTGTCCCTAGTCGTCGCCGTCACCGTGCTGCCGGCCCTCTCCTCGCGCCTGCTCGCATCGCGCAGGGGCGCTGCGCTCAAGATCATCCCGGTCCCCATCGTCGACCATCTCGGCCGGCTTTTCTCCTGGATTATCAGGCTCTACGCCAAGGCGACCGTCCGCTTCCGCCTGCTCGGGCTCATCGCCGTCAGCGGCATTACGGCCACCGCCATCTGGGGCGCGGTCACCTATCTGCCGAAGCTCGAATACCTGCCGGAGGGCAATCGCAACCTCGTCTTCGGCGTGATCCTGCCGCCACCGGGCTACAACCTCGCCACCACCACCGAGATTGCCGAGCGTATCGAGGGCGTCGCCCGCCCGCTCTGGGAGAAGGAGGAGGCGGGGCCGGACGAGCCGCCTGCCATCCGCCATTTCTTCTTCGTCGCGCTGCGCGGCACCACCTTTCTCGGCGGCGCCGCACGCGACGGGAAGCGGGTGAAGGAACTCATCCCCGTCCTCTCCGGCCCCATTTTTTCCGAGCCAGGCACCTTCGGCTTCATCAACCAGCGCTCCCTCTTCGGCCGGGGCATCGGCGGTGGGCGGGCCATCGAGCTCAACGTCTCCGGCAACAGCCTCGAAGAGATCCTGAGCGTGGCCCAGCGCGCTGCGGGCAAGATTGCGCAAACCTTCCCGCGGGAGGAGGGCAACCAGTTCCGGCCCCAGCCGGGCCTCGAACTCGGCGCGCCGGAGGTGCGCCTCGTGCCCAACCGCGTGCGCCTCGCCGACGCGGGCGTGACGGCCGAAACCCTCGCCCTCAGCATCGACGCCTATAACGACGGTATCCGCATCGAGGAGATCACCGTCGGCGCAGAACGGCGGGATCTTACGCTGAAAGGCGGGAAAGGCTTCGGTCCCGAGATCCGCACGCAGGATATCGGATCGTTCCCGGTCGTCGCGCCCAACGGCCGGATCATCCCCGTCTCTGCGCTGGCGGATGTCAGGCTCACGGCCGGCCCCACGGAGATCCGCCACCGCGAGCGCCTGCGCACCATCACGCTGGAGGTCCGCCCCGCCGCGAACCTGCCGCTCGAAACAGCACTGCAGCTGATGCAGGACGAGGTCGTCGCGCCCATTCAGGAGGAGGGCATGCCGGGCGATGTTCGCTTCTCGCTCTCCGGCGCAGCGGATCAGCTCACGCAGACCTGGAACGCCCTCCAGATCAACCTGCTCCTCGCCCTCGTCATCGTCTATCTGGTGATGGCCGTGCTGTTCGAGAGCTTCGTGCTGCCGCTCGTCATCCTCATCTCCGTGCCCGTGGCGGGGGCGGGCGGGGTGCTCGGCCTGTGGGTGCTGAACCAGTACCAGCCCCAGCAGCTCGACATGCTGACACTGCTCGGCTTCGTCATCCTCATCGGCATCGTGGTGAACAACGCGATCCTGCTCGTCCACCAGTCCCTCTACCATCTTCGCGAGGAGGGGATGCCGGTGAATGACGCGATCGAGGAGGCGACGCGGAACCGTATCCGGCCCATCTTCATGTCCACGCTCACCAGCGTCTTCGGCATGCTGCCGCTGGTGGTTTTCCCGGGAGCCGGGTCCGAGCTCTACCGTGGCCTCGGCTCGGTCGTTGTCGGCGGGCTCTCGCTCTCGGCTGTCCTCACGCTCCTGCTCGTCCCGCCTCTTCTGCGCCTGACGCTGAGCGTGGCGCCGAGCCTCCCCTCGCCCGACCCCGCGCCCCGCGCCGAGCCCGCCGAGTGAGGGCGGGGCGGACGCCGTGCCGCAGCTGACGGCACGCGCCAGCGCGCCACATTCCACGCCATGCTTTCCGCCCTCGCCTTTCCCGCCACGAAATACCTCCTCGTCTTCGCCTTCTTCGGGGTGCTGGACGAGGTGCTGCGGCCCGATGGGCGGCGGGCGCTGGCGGGCAGGCTCTTCGGCGGCGGCACGGTGCTCGACGCGCTGGGCGTGCTCTTCGACCGGCTTGTGGGCCGGCACCCCCTCTCGCGTCGCCACCTCCTCAGCGTCGCGTTGCTGACACTTGGCGCCTATCTGCTCCTTCTCAGTCTCTACCTCGCCTGGGGCCCTTTAGCCGCGGATCTGCTGGGGGCGGGGCAGGAGGATGTGCGCGGTGCCGTGCTGGGCCAGATCGCGCGCTTCTGGCTCTTTTTCGGCCTGCCGGCGACAGC
>JBCBHB010000577.1:0-2497 GCA_038526025.1 Pseudomonadota bacterium | reverse complement strand
GATGATGTCCATCGTCGCCATGGCGAGGCCCGCGCCGTTCACCATGCAGCCGATCTCGCCGTCGAGCGCGATGTAGTTGAGGTCGAATTTCGAGGCCTCGAGCTCCTTCGGGTCCTCCTCGGTCTCGTCGCGCAGAGCCATCACGTCCTTCTGGCGGTAAAGCGCGTTCGAATCGAAATTCATCTTCGCGTCGAGACAGACCAGCCGGCCCTCCTCCGTCAGGATCAGCGGGTTGATCTCGAGGAGCGACGCGTCCTTCTCCACGAACATCTTGTAGAGCGTGGCGGTCAGTTTGATCGCGTCCTTCGCCCCCTGCCCCTCGAGGCCGAGCGCCTTGGCCACCTTGCGTCCGTGATAGGGCATCACCCCCGTCGCCGGGTCCACCGAAAAGGTGAGGATCTTCTCCGGCGTGCTCGCCGCCACCTCCTCGATATCCATGCCCCCTTCGGTCGAGACGATGTAGGAGATGCGCGAGGTCTCCCGGTCCACCAGCAGCGAGAGGTAGAACTCCTTCGCGATGGCCGCCCCTTCCTCGAGATAGATGCGGTTCACCTGCTTGCCCGCCGCGCCCGACTGGTGCGTGACGAGCGTGTTGCCCATCATCTGCTCGACGAAGGCCACCGCATCGTCCGGGTTCGTGGCGATGCGCACGCCGCCCTTCTCCCCGGCCGCGGCTTCCTTGAACTTGCCCTTGCCGCGCCCGCCCGCATGGATCTGCGCCTTCACCACCCAGACGGGGCCGCCGAGCTCGTCCACGGCCTTGCGGGCATCCGCCTTGTCCGTCACCGCGATGCCGCGCGAGACGGGCGCGCCGAAATCCTTCAGGATCTGTTTCGCCTGATATTCGTGGATGTTCATGCGGTCCCTCCGTCGTTGCGGGCTCGTTGCGGGGCTGCCCCGTGCCCGAGGCTTGCCCGGGCGGGGCGGGGTGCAGCCGTGCTGCGAGGCGAGGTGCAGCCATACTGCGGGGCGAGCGCAGGCGATCCCTGCGCCTCATCCCCTACCCCGCGGCGGCAGGACCGGCAACAGGGCTTGTGCCGCCGGCGCCGATCATGCGTCGAGCCATGGCTCGATCAGCGACCTGAGTTCCACCCGCGCCCGCAGGCGGGCGGCCAGCAGATACATGCCCGCAAGCTTTCGCTGCAGGTAGAGAATGTCCATCGGCGGCACATGGGTGAACGACCGGTCGAGCGCGAGATCGGTGCCCGCCTCCCGCATCCGGTCCGGGAGCGGATCGGCACCGAAGTCGAACACCCCCGGCGTCCGGAACGGCCCGGCCCCCATGGCGATCATCTCGACCACGGCCTCCGCGTGGTGCTCTGCCGTGTCAGGCGCGATGAAGCCGACCTCTGCCGCGGCTGTCCGCATCGCAACGCGATCATCGGCCATCGCCGCCCGCATCATGTGCCGCAGGGCCCCGGCCAGCGGACCCGGCACCGCCCGCGCCGCCCCGAAATCGAGCAGCACGATGGCATCCCGCGCCGGGTCGTAGCGGTAGTTGGCGAAGTTCGGGTCGGTCTGCACCAGCCCGAAGCCAAAGATCTCCCGGAAACACAGCCCGAGAAGACGCCCCGCCACCCGGTCTCGCAGCGCCTGGCCCTCGGCCGTCAGCGTCTCCACCGCCACACCGGGCTCGAAGCTCATCGCCAACACATCGCGCGTGCTGAGCGCGTCGTGGAGCCGCGGCACCGCGAAGCCCTCGAGGCCCTCCATCAGCCCGGCGAACCGCGCCAGCTGTGCCGCCTCATGCGCATAGTCCGCCTCCTCATGGAGCTGCCGCTTCGCCTCGGCCAGGAAGGGTGCGGGGTCCACACCGTCCGGCATCAGCCCCGAGAGCCGAAGGAGCGTGCCCACATTGTCCACGTCGCTGCCGATGCTCGCGCGCACGCCCGGGTACTGCACCTTGATCGCCAGCGTCTCGCCCTCGCGCGTCACCGCCCGGTGCACCTGGCCGATCGAGGCGGCGGCGACGGGCGTTGTCCCGAAGCTGCGGAAGCGCTTGATCCAGCCCTCGCCCCAGGCGGCGGTCAGCACCGATTTCAGCTGCTTCGGCGGCATCGGCGCCGCATCGGCGCGCAGCCGCGCCATCACCTCGGCAAGCTCGGGCGGCAGAAGGTCGCCCGCATCCATGCTGAGGAGCTGACCCATCTTCATGGCGGCCCCGCGCATGCGCGCAAGCTCGTCGGTCAGCCGGCCCACATTGCCCGGGGTCAGCATCAGGTCACGCAGGCGCGGCCGCTGCCCGCGCACCGCCTGGCCAAGCCCGCGCGCGGCCATGTCCGCCGCGATGCCGCCGACCGCGCCGCCCAGCGAGGCCACGCGCGCGAGCCGCCCGCTCGGCACCGCAAGGCCCGCCCGGCCGCTCTCCTCCATACTCATGCAATCGCTCCCGCCTGCCCGTGGCGGAAAAATGGCCCGACAGCGCGCCACGCCCAGCCCGGTGCGGCACCAGCGCCTCCCACGCGAAGCCTCTCACCCGGAGCATCTGGTCCTCATG
>JBCBHB010000576.1:0-2497 GCA_038526025.1 Pseudomonadota bacterium | reverse complement strand
AGTCCTCGGCGAGGCGGACACCCTGGGCATGGGCGTTGCGGGAGGGCACGCCGCGCGGGTCGACCGCGAAGAGGTTGCGGCCCGTGGGGATCACATCCTGCCGCCCGCGATGGGGCGAGCCGGAGGGGCCGGGGGGCACGCGCCGGCCGGCCAGCGCGTCGAGCAGACCGGCCCGCTCGCCGGCGGCGGAGGCGGTGTCGGCGCCGCGGCCGTAGATGTGCAGGCCGTCGCCGAACTGGCTCTCCTTCACGTCGCAGACGAACTGGTCGATCCGGGTGATTGCTTCGGCAGGGCAATGGGTCGCGGTGAGGCCGAGATCCTCCGCCACGCCGGCTGCCTCGGCCTCGGCGCGGATATCCGCCTCGAGGCGCGCGCGGCGCGGGGGGTCGAGCCCGTCGGCATTCGAGAACTCGTCGAGCAGCGCTTCGAGGGGGCCGAGGCGCTCGGGCGTACCGGCGATGCGCAGGGGCGGGGGCAGGTGGCCGAGAGTGAGGGCGCCGATGCGCCGCTTGGCCTGCGCGGCCTCGCCGGGGTCGCTCGAGATGAAGGGGTAGACGACGGGGAGCGGGCTGGTGAGCGCTTCCGGCCAGCAGGTGTCGGAGAGGGCGACGGCCTTGCCGGGGAGCCATTCGAGCGTGCCATGCGCGCCGAGATGGACGATCGCCTGTGCGCCCGCGGCGTGGCGGAGCCAGAGATAGAAGGCGACATAGCCGTGGCAGGGGGTGGCGGCGACATCGTGGTAGGCGGCCTTCCGGTCCCGCCCCGCTGCGCGGTCCGGCTGCAGGGCGATGCGCTGGCGGCCGCGGGTGAAGGCCCTGAACTCGAACGCATTTTCGCGGACGGCGGGGTCGCTGGCCGGGTCGCCCCAGTCCCTTGCCAACGCCTCGCAGAGGGGGATGGGCAGGGTGGCGAGCGCGGCCTCGTAGGCGCTCACGGGCCAGCGGGCGTGCGTTGCGTCGAGCGCCGGCGCAACGGGCGCTGGGGTGCCGGTATCGTAGCCAGCATCGGAGAGGTCTCCGAGAATCGCTTCCGCCGAGGCGAGGGCGTCGAGCCCGATGGCATGGGCGTCCTGCCAGGGCTTGCCGGGATAGGTGCTGAGAACGAGGGCGAGGTGTTTTTCCGCGGCCGGGGTGGTCGCGAGGCGGTGGAGGGCTGCGGCCTTGTCGGCGACGGCGCCGATGCGCTCGTGGTCGGCGCTGTGGACGTAGCGGGAGAACTCGAGGGCGGTATCGCGCGCGCTCGGCTCCTTGAACGAGACCACGCCGGCGAACAGGCGCCCGTCGACTTCCGGCAGCACCACATGCATGGCGAGATCGGCGGGGGAGAGGCCGCGCTCGGCTTCGGCCCAGGCCTCCCGCCCCGCGGTGCTGAGGGCGACCTGGAGGACCGGGACGCCGGCTGCATCGAGCGGCGAGGCGCCGGTGTCGCCGCGGCCCGAGAAGGCGGTGGCGTTGACGATGATCGCGGGGGCGAGGGTGGCCGCCCAGCGGGTGAGCCAGGGGGCGGCATCGGGCGCCTTCAGGGACGGGGCGAAGAGGCCAAGGGTGCGGAAGCCGCGGGCCTCGAGCGCCGCGCTGAGTGCGGCCATCGGCGCAAGATCGTCGGCCGCGAGATAGGAGCGGTAGAAGGTGATGAGCGCGAGGGGGCGCTCATCGGGCGCGAGGGCGGCGGCGGCGGGGCAGGCGAGCCCTTCGGCGGGATGCCAGGCGCCGACCTCGGGCAGGCCCTTCGCGCCGCGGACGGGGGGCAGGTAGAGCCCCGCGGCAAGGGCGAGCTGGGCGAGGGCGGCGCGGGCCGCGGCGGGCCCCCCCGCATCGCAGAGCTGCTTGAGGCGCATGAGCGTGGAGGCAGGCACAGTGGAGGCGGCATCGAGCTGCGGATCCGGCCGCCCATCGGCAGGGATGACGGCGAGGGCGATGCCTTCGCGCCCCGCGAGCCAGGTGAGCTGCTCGAGCCCGTAGCGCCAATAGGGCGCGCCGCCGATGAGACGGACGAGGATGCCCTTCGCGCCCGAGAGCGTCTGCTCGACATAGGTGTCGACCGAAAGCGGATGGCGGAGCGCGACGAGGTTTGCAAGGCGGAGCGTGGGGCGCTGATCCTCGGGCCCCGCCGCATGCCAGGCGGCGGCAAAGGCGCCGAGGTCGCTGTCGGAAAAGGAGAGCACGACGAGATCGGCCGGGGACTGGCCGAGATCCGTGGGGACCTCGGTCTCCTCGAGCCCGTGGCTCTCGCGGAAGACGACGTGCATGGCGCCCCGGCCTTCGCGTCAGGCCCCGATCAGGGCCTGGCGGATCGCGTCCGCATCGATGGCGTCGTGCTCGGCGATGACGACGAGGCGGCTCGCGCGCTCCTCACCGGGCTTCCAGGCACGGTCGAACTGGCTGCGCACGCGGGCGCCCACGGCCTGGACGACAAGGCGCATGGGCTTGCCCGCGATGGCGATGTGGCCCTTCACGCGCAGGATGTCCCGCGCCTCGGCCAGCGCCGCGATGCGGGC
>JBCBHB010000575.1:0-2501 GCA_038526025.1 Pseudomonadota bacterium | reverse complement strand
CCAGTCCCCGCCGCGCCAACCGCATTGCGAACGGCGCGGGGAAACTCAAGGGCGCTGCGTCAAGCCGCCTTCTTCTTCAAGCGCCACGCATGCAGCAGGGGCTCGGTGTAGCCGGAGGGCTGGGTGCGGCCTTCGAAGATGAGGTCGCGCGCTGCCGCGAAGGCGGGCCCGTCGAAGGCCGGAGCCATCGGCTCGTAGAGCGGGTCGCCCGCGTTCTGGCGGTCCACCACCTCGGCCATGCGCTTCAGCGCCGCCATCACCTCCTCCTCGCTCACCACGCCGTGGCGCAGCCAGTTGGCGACGTGCTGGGACGAGATGCGGCAGGTCGCGCGGTCCTCCATCAGGCCCACATCGTTGATGTCCGGCACCTTGGAGCAGCCCACGCCCTGGTCGATCCAGCGGACCACGTAGCCGAGGATGCCCTGGCAATTGTTCTCGATCTCCGCGCGGACCTCCTCCTCCGACCAGTTGTCGCCCTGGTGCAGCGGCACGGTGAGGATATCGTCCAGCGACGCGCGGATCCGGTCCAGCAGGAAGGCCTGCCGGTCCGCCACGCTCACGCGATGGTAATGGATCGCGTGAAGCGTCGCGGCCGTGGGCGACGGCACCCAGGCGGTGTTCGCACCGGCCATCGGGTGGTTGACCTTCTGCTCCAGCATCGCGGCCATCAGGTCCGGCATGGCCCACATGCCCTTGCCGATCTGCGCCACGCCCCGCAGCCCGCATTCAAGGCCGATATCCACGTTCCAGTCCTCATAGGCCTTGATCCAGGCTGTGCCCTTCATCTCGGCCTTGCGGATCATCGGGCCCGCTTCCATTGAGGTATGGATCTCGTCGCCCGTCCGGTCGAGGAAGCCGGTGTTGATGAAGGCGACGCGGGACTTGGCGGCCCGGATGCACTCCTTCAGGTTCACCGTCGTCCGGCGTTCCTCGTCCATGATGCCGAGCTTGATGGCGCTGCGGGCCATGCCCAGCATGTCCTCCACCGCCGCCATCATCGCATCGGTGTTCGACACTTCCTCGGGCCCGTGCATCTTGGGCTTCACGATGTAGACGCTGCCAGCGCGGCTGTTGCGCGGCCCGCGGGGCTTGTTGAGATCGTGGAGCGCGATGAGCGCCGTGCAGGCCGCGTCCATGATCTCCTCGGGGATCTCGGAGCCGTCCGCCAGCAGAATGGCCGGGTTGGTCATCAGCGGACCCACGTTCCGCACCAGCAGGAGCGAGCGGCCCGGCAGCACGAACCGGCTGCCATCGGGCGAGGTGTACTCGCGGTCCGGGTTCAGCCGGCGGGTGAAGCTCTGGTCGCCCTTCTTCACCTCGGCCGAGAGGTCGCCTTTCATGAGGCCGAGCCAGTTCCGATAGGTCAGCACCTTGTCGTCCGCATCCACGGCTGCAACGCTGTCCTCACAGTCGCAGATCGTCGTGATCGCCGCCTCGAACACCACATCCGCCAGCCCCAGCGTGTCGTGCCGGCCGATGGGGTGCGAGCGGTCGAGCACCAGCTCGATATGCAGGCCATGGCGCTGCAGCAGAACGGCGGAGGGCGCATCCGGATCGCCCCGGAAGCCGACGAACTGCGAGGGATCGGCAAGATGCGCCCGGTTGGGCCGCACGCCGTGCCCGTCCCGCCCGGTCAGCCCCGGCAGGAGCTCCACCTCGAGGCTGCCGTTCTCGACCCAGACCCGCTCCACATGGGCCCAGGAGACGCCGTGCTCCGAGAGTGGCACGATCCCGCGGAGATGGGTCTTCGCCCAGGTCACCACACGCCCGCCCCGGCGCCGGTCGTACCCGCCCGAGGGCGGCGGCGAGCCGAGCGCATCCGTTCCGTAGAGCGCATCGTAGAGCGAGCCCCAACGGGCATTGGCTGCATTGATGGCGAAGCGCGCGTTCATCACCGGCACCACAAGCTGCGGCCCGGCAACCGACGAGAACTCGCGGTCCACATTCGGCGTGTCGACCTTGAAGTCCCCACCCTCGGGAACGAGATAGCCGATCTCTTCGAGGAACGCGCGATAGGCCGCGGCATCATGCGCCTTGCCCCGCCGCTCGCTGTGCCAGGCATCGATCTTGCCCTGCAGATCCTCGCGCTTCGCCACCAGCACCCGGTTCTTCGGCGCGAACTCGGCGGCCAGCCGGCCGAAGCCCTCCCAGAACGCCGCCTCTTCCACACCCGTCCCGGGCAGCGCCTCGGCATTCATGAAATCATAGAGTGTGCGCGCGACCTTGAGCCCCGCAACCTCGACCCGCTCGGTCATGGCCAGCATCCTCTCCGCTATCGACTACGCCCCGATAGACATCGTCGGATAGCAGAGCGCAATCGCCGTGTTTCCACGATACGGGATGCCCATCCGCAGCAATGCGCATTACCCCCCATGCATGAGGGGAACCGCGGAGTACGGCCGCAGCTCAGGCGTCGCGGTGCACTTTCTCGCGGCGCTCATGCATCTCCTGGGCTTCGAGGCTCAGGGTGGCGATGGGGCGCGCATCGAGGCGCTTCAGGC
>JBCBHB010000574.1:0-2501 GCA_038526025.1 Pseudomonadota bacterium | reverse complement strand
GCTGCGCCCCTTTGTCTGGCGCCGCAGCCTCGACTTCTACGCGATCGAGGACGTGCAGAGCCTGCTCGGCAAGATCGGCGAGATGCAGGCAGGCCGGCGCAAGGGCGGAGACCCCGCCGCTGTACCGGGGACCGATATCAAGCGCGCGCCCGGGGGCATCCGGGAGATCGAGTTCTTCGCGCAGACCCGCCAGCTCATCCTCGGTGGGCGGAACCCGTCGCTCCGGGCGCGGGAGACGCGGGAGGCGCTGCGGGCGCTCGCGGCGGCCGGGGAAGTGAAGGGCGAGACGGCGGAGGCGATGGTGGCGGACTACGAGGCCCACCGCCTGCTCGAACACCGGCTGCAGATGATCGAGGACCAGCAGACCCACACCATCCCCACGTCCGAGGAGGCGCGGGACCGGCTGGCGGCGCTGATGGGCCTCGACGGGCGAGACGTTCTGGAGCGCGCGGTGGCGGAACGGCATGCCCGCGTGCACGAGACGGTCGCGGGGTTCTTCAAGACGCGTACCGCCCCCGCGCCGGCGCCCTCCACCGCGACGGCGCCGGACCGCTTTGCCGATGGCGGGTTCGAGCGGCCCGAGGAAGCGGCAGCACGCTTCGCGGCATGGCGGACCGGGGCGATCGCGGCCACGCGGTCGGAACGCGCGCAGCGGCTTTTCCAGGGGCTCGAACCGCGGCTGGTGGCCGGCCTCTCGAGCGCTGCGAGCCCGGACGAGGCGCTGGGGTCGCTGGAGCGCTTCCTCACGGGCCTGCCGGCGGGGGTGCAGGTCTTCTCGCTGCTGGCGGCGAACCCGGCCTGGCTCGACCTGCTGCTGGAGCTGATCGCAGCGGCACCGCGGCTGGCGGATTACCTGGGCCGCGAGCCGCAGGCGCTGGATGCGCTCCTGGCGCAGGACTTCTTCGAGCCGATGCCAGATGCGGCAGGTCAGCTCGCGGTGCTCGAGGGGAGCCTCGCGGATGCGATGCACTACGAGGATGCGCTCGATCTCGTCCGCCGCTTCGCCCGTGAGCAGGGTTTCAGGGCCGGCGTGCAGGTTCTGCGCGGCCTCGCGGCGCCGGAGGAGGCGGGGGCAGCGTTCTCCGGGGTGGCGGAGGCTGCGCTCTCTGCGCTGCTGCCCCGCGTCGTCGAGGATTTCGGATACCGCCACGGCCCGCCTCCGGGGCGGGGCCTCGCGGTGGTGGCGCTTGGTAAACTCGGCACGCGGGAGATGACCGCGGGATCGGACCTGGATCTCGTGATCCTCTACGACGCGCCGCTGGACGCTGTCTCCGAAGGCCGGCGCCCGCTGCCCGCGCAAGCCTACTATCCGAGGCTGACGAAGGCGCTGCTCGCCGCGCTGACCGCACCGACGAGCGAGGGCCGGCTCTACGAGGTGGATATGCGCCTGCGTCCCTCCGGCCGGCAGGGGCCCGTGGCCGTCTCGCTCGACGCGTTCCGGCGCTACCACGCGGAGGCGGCCTGGGTTTGGGAGCATCTCGCGCTCACGCGCGCCCGCGTGGTGGCCGCCGCCGGAGAGGAGGGCGACACGGGCGCGCTTGCGGCAACCGTATCGTCCCTCCTCGACGCGGTGCTGGAAAGCAGGAAGGGCGATGCGTCGGTGGGGGAGGCGGCGAGCGAGATGCGCCAGAAGCTGGCCGAGGCGCACCGGGCGGAGCGGGATGCCCCATGGGCGCTCAAGCACACGGCGGGCGGCCTGATGGAGATCGAGTTCGCGACGCAGACCGGCGTGCTGATCTGCGGCCTGCCCCGGGCTGACCGCGCGGCGCAGCAACTGCCACGGCTGGCGGAGGCCGGGTGGCTAACGGCAGCAGAGGCGGAGGCGATGGCATCCGCGCTGGATCTGACCGTGAGGCTACAGCAGCTCGAACGCGTCGCCCTCTCCGACGCGACGCCGCCGGAACGCTTCGGGCCCTGTCTCTCCGCCGCGCTCGCCCGCGCCGTGGGCACGCCCGATTTCGAACGGCTGAGCGATCTGCTGGCAGAGCGGCAGCAGGCCGCCGCCGCCGCGGTGGAGGCCCGCTTCGCGCGCCTGCGCGCCTAGGCACTCTCAGCGAAGATCAGCGAATTTCCGGGGCGAGGGCCCAGACGCGCTCATTGGCCTCGGGGTGCCGCGTCCGCGTGATCTCGACACCGAGGGACGCACCGCCCGGCAGGCGGTCGAGCTTGGCGATGCGCAGGTGAACACGGCGGGCGCGCGGATCGGTCAGCAGCATCTCGGCCAGCCGCTCCGCGAAGGTTTCGAGCAGCTGGATGCGGGGGCCGTTCGCCAGTGTCTCGATCGCCTCGACGATCTCGTCGTAGTTGATGACACGGCCCACGCGGTCGTCCCGATGCGCCATGGCGCGCGCGACCTCGACGGCGACATCGAACTGCAGGCGCTGGACGACGCCCACCTCCGAGGCATAGGCACCGATCTCGAGGCTCTTGATGTAGCCGGCAAGGAAGATCCGGTCGTTGGGCTCGACCGTCTCCGCCGCTGCTGCGGTCTCCCCGCCAAG
>JBCBHB010000573.1:0-2514 GCA_038526025.1 Pseudomonadota bacterium | reverse complement strand
TCGCCAGGGCAAGATCGACTTTCTCGACCAGGAGTGGCGGGCCGAAAAGGGCGCCGGCCCGATGATCTTCGACCTGCTCGACCGTCAGGCCTCGATCATCCTGCGTGACCGCCGCGAACTCTCGAACGGCGTCATCACCGAGATCATCCTGATGGATCAGTACGGGCTCAACGTCGCCATTTCCGATCCGACGTCGGATTTCTGGCAGGGCGACGAGGCGAAGTACCAGGAGACGTATCTGAAGGGCAAAGGTGCCGTGCATGTCGGCGAGGTGGAGTTCGATGATTCGACGCAGCTCTACCAGACGCAGGTGAGCATGACGGTGACGGACCCAGAGAACAATGATGCGCCGATCGGAGCGGTGACCTTCGGCATCAACCTGGACGTTCTCAAGAAGCAACTTTCGAACTGACGCGCACGCCAAGGTTGGCGCCAAGAGCGGACGCTAAAGGCCGGGCAATGCCCGGCCTTTTCATTTGTTGCGCTGCATTCTGAGTAAGTGTTCTTTGTTGCGCTGTATCATAACAAAATTATCAATGCTGTGATCCTGTAAACCACAGGTGCAACAGGCCGACCCGCTTTTCGTATCCCCCTCCGCCGCCCTGACGCAGGAAGAGCGCCATGCCCCGGCAGCGCCGCGGGCCAGAACAGGGAGGAAGCGGATGGACATCCACGAGTACCAGGCGAAGGAGATCCTGGCAGGCTTCGGCGTGCCGGTGCCGCGCGGTGGCATTGCGTACAGCCCTGAGCAGGCGGGCTACCGCGCGCGGGAGCTGGCGGGTGCGGCATGGGTTGTAAAGGCGCAGATCCATTCCGGCGGACGGGGTGAGGCCGGCGGCGTGAAGATCTGCCGCAGCGAGGACGAGATCACCGCCGCCGCCCAGGGCATGCTCGGCCGCATGCTTGCCACGCGGCAGACCGGGCCGCGCGGCAAGCTGGTGAGCCGTCTCTACGTGGAGGAGGCGACGGACATCGCCCGCGAGCTCTATCTCGGCTTCGTGCTCGACCGCGCCTCCGAACGCATCATGGTCGTCGCCTCTGCCGAAGGGGGCATGGAGATCGAGGAGCTCTCCGAGGAGAAGCCCGAGAGCATCCGCCGCCTCTCGATCGACCCGGCAACGGGCCTTCGCGAGTTCCAGGCGCGCGAGCTGGCCTTCGCCCTCGGCCTCGAGCCCGCGCAGGTCAACGATGCCGTGCGGATCTTCAAGGGTGCCTATCGTGCGTTCCGGGACTTCGACGCGACGATGGTTGAGATCAATCCGCTGGTGGTGACCGGCGACGGCCGCCTCGTGGCGCTCGATGCCAAGATGAGCTTCGACGATAACGCGCTCTTCCGCCGCCCGCGCATCGGTGAACTGCGGGACCGGAGCCAGGAGGACCCGCGGGAGAGCCACGCGAACGACCAGGGCCTCAATTACGTGGGCCTAGAGGGTAATATCGGCTGCATGATCAACGGCGCGGGCCTCGCGATGGCGACGCTCGACATGATCAAGCTGGCGGGCGGGGAGCCGGCCAACTTCCTCGACATCGGCGGCGGCGCGAGCCCTGAGCGGGTGCTGAAGGCCTTCCAGGCGGTGCTGACGGACCCGAAGGTCGAGGTGGTGCTCGTCAACATCTTCGCCGGCATCAACCGGTGCGACTGGGTGGCCGAGGGCGTGGTGCAGGCCTTCTCCGCGCTCGACCTCAAGCTGCCCGTCGTCGTCCGCCTCGCCGGCACGAATGTCGGAGAGGGTCAGGCGATCATCGCGCAGTCCGGCCTGCCCATCATCACGGCATCGAGCCTTGCGGACGCCGCTGAGAAAGCGGTGGCGGCGCTGCCCGCTGCCGAGCCCCTGAAGAACGCGAGCTGAGGAGCGACAGATGGCCATTCTGATCAAGAGCGAGACGCGTGTCCTCGTGCAGGGCATGTCCGGCCGCCTCGGCCGCTTTCATGCGGAGGACATGATCCGCTACGGCACCAATGTCGTCGCCGGCGTCACACCGGGCAAAGGCGGCGTCGAGGTGCTCGGCCGGCCGCAATTCGACACGGTGCGCGCGGCGGTGGAGGCAACGGGTGCCGAGGCGAGCCTTGTCTTCGTGCCGCCCCCCTTTGCGGCGGATGCGATCATGGAGGCGGCGGATGCCGGCATCCGCACCGCCGTCTGCATCACCGACGGGATACCGGCGCAGGACATGATGCAGGTGAAGCGGTTCCTCCGCCGCTACCGGGAGGACCGGAAGATGCGCCTCATCGGGCCCAACTGCGCGGGCATCATCAGCCCGGGCAAAGGGTTCATGGGCATCATGCCGACCCACATCTACATGCCCGGCCGCGTGGGCATCGTCAGCCGCTCGGGCACGCTCGGCTACGAGGCGGCAAGCCAGATGAAGGCGCTTGGCATCGGCGTCTCCTCCTCCATCGGCATCGGCGGGGACCCGATCAACGGCTCGTCCTTCCGGGACATCCTCGCGCTCTTCGAGGCGGACGATGAGACCGATGCGGTGATGATGATCGGCGAGATCGGCGGGCCGCAG
>JBCBHB010000572.1:0-2518 GCA_038526025.1 Pseudomonadota bacterium | reverse complement strand
TCCGTTCGAGATCGGCCACCGAGGTGCCGCCGAATTTCATCACCAGCCGCGGCGGACGGGTTGGGTTCTGGGCGGTCTCGGCAGGGGGCGTCATGGCGTGGATCTCGCGCGCGGCATGCCGGCGGGCGGCAGGAAGATCGGAAAGGTTTTCGGCGCGGGTCTATAGCCCTCGGCCGAGGCTGCGACAAGCGGTGGCGCCGGGCGAGGCCGGCTGCCGGTCAGGCGTCGCGTTTCGACATCCAGGGCAACGGCATCACGGGAATGTCCTCCGCCACCAGCGACTTTGCCTCCGCAACGCTCGCTTCGCCGAGGATGGGACGCTGGGGTGCGTCGCCCGCGTGGATCCGCCGGGCCTCCGCCGCGAAGTCCCGCCCCACATTGTCGCTGACCGCTTCGATCTTGGCCCGCAGCGCCGCCAGAGCTGCCTCCTTCTCGGAGGCCGGCGCCGAAAGGCTCGGCGGCGGGCTCGCCGGCGCTGGCAGTTTTGCGGCCGGCGCTTCGCCGGCAGGGCGGGGTGCCTCGCTGCGCGCAGCGGCGTCTCCGGTACGCACGGCCGGCGCCATCAGGGCTTTCTCCACCGCCGTGTCACCGCATTCCGAACAGGTTACCGCGCCCGCCGTCTGTAGCTTCTCGAAGGTCGCGTTGTTGGCGAACCACGCCTCGAAGGCGTGGCCTTTGCTGCAGCGCAAGGAAAACCTGATCATGCCGCGTCTCCGCCCCACACACCTTGCACTCTATATGATCGTTTCATGACGGGGTTTCCAGCATGGGCCGACATCGCGCAATGATGGCACAGGGCCGCACCGGCCTGGGGCAGCACGGAGGTAGGGTGCTGTGTGGACGAGGGTAGCCTGGAACCTGCTTGCACCCGGCGGCTGTGCTGTCGCCGCGGCGATCACCGCGCTTCAGGTGCATGACGACCCGACCATCGCGGCGCTCGCCGCCGGTGTCGGCGCGGTTGCGGGCGCGCTCCTGCAGGAGCGTGAAGAGCCCACCAACGCCAACATTCTGCTGCCCGAGCCGGTGACGCTGCCGCAGCGCCATCCGGGTGACCTGCCGCTCGGGCTCGGGCGTGTTTTGCTCGAGCGTCTCCCTCTCGGCATCGTGCTCATCGCGCCCGAGGGCCGGGTGCTGTTCATGAACCCCGCCGCACGCTCCCTTTTCGGCCGGGGCGCAGACAGCGGCTTTCCGGTGGAGGCTTTGCGGGCCCCACGCCTGCTCGAGACGATCGAGGAGGTCATACTCCGCCGCGAGCCCATGGAAGTGGAGATCGCCCTCCGCCGCGCCAAAACCCTTCATCTCTGTTGCCATGTCGTCTCGCTCGGTGCCGAGACGCGTCTGCCCGGCGGCGTCGAACGGCCCGCCGTGCTGGTGGCCATCGAGGATCGGACGCAGGCGCGCCATGCGGAAGACCTGCACCGCGATTTCGTCGCCAATGCCAGCCACGAGCTGAAAACCCCCCTCGCCGCGGTCTCCGGCCTGATCGAAACGCTTTTGGGCCATGCGCGGGAGGATGCGGCGGCGCAGGAGCGTTTCCTGCCGATGATGGCGGCGCAGACCGAGCGGATGCGTCACCTCGTCGAGGACCTGTTGAGCCTCAACCGCATCGAGCTCAACGAGCGGCGCCATCCATCGGAGCCACAGCCTATCCGGCGTATCGTGGGCGAGGTCGTCGAGGCCCTGCGCCCGCTGGCCGAGAGTACCGGCGCCCGCATCCTGATGCCGGATGCGCTGGGGCTGGCGGCCAATTCCGGCGAGATCGAGGTGGCCGGCGCGCGGGAAGAACTGGCCCAGGTCTTCGTCAACCTCATCGAGAACGCCCTGAAATATGGCCAGGACGACGGGACGGTGACCCTCCACTGGCGCATGGGCGAAGGCGAACAGGCCGGCATGTGCGGCATCACCGTTGAAGATGACGGCCCCGGCATCGCGCGCGAGCACCTGCCACGGCTCACGGAGCGCTTTTACCGCGTCAGCGTCAGCCGATCGCGCGAGCGGGGCGGCACGGGTCTCGGCCTTGCCATCGTGAAGCACATTCTGAACCGGCACAGGGGCCGGCTCGAGATCGACAGCGCCCCCGGCGAAGGCTCCCGCTTCACTGTCTGGCTGCCGGTCCTGCCGGAAAACGCTGCGGATCGTACGAAACCGGCACAAATCCAGCTGACTGGTTAAGCGTTTTTTGAGCAAACGGTTTCGTGGCGGGCCTGACACTGGGAAATTGAAGAACTGTCACAAAACTGTTGCCGGTGGTGGATACCCAGCGCGGCGACGCACGCATGCAGGGTGTGTCGACCGCAGTTGTTAAGGCTGCGCTCACGACAATCCGACCGATTGGAGAGAACACAGTGACCAAGCTCACCATTGGTGTCGCCGCCGCTGCCATCGCCGTTGCCGGCATGGCCGGCTCCGCCGCCGCCCGCGACCAGATCCGCATCGTTGGTTCGTCCACCGTCTTCCCGTTCGCCACGGCCGTGGCCGAGAACTTCGGCAAGGCTGCGGGCTTCCCGACCCCGGTTGT
>JBCBHB010000571.1:0-2518 GCA_038526025.1 Pseudomonadota bacterium | reverse complement strand
CCACGATCCCGGGCAGCTCGAGCCCGGTCTTCGAGCCGTCGATTTGCGGCTGGAAGACCTTGCGGTTGAAGTCGTCGAGCCGCTCGTCGAGGATGCCCACGAACCAGACATGCTTGCCGCGCGTGTGCTGCAGGTGGGTCAGCCACCCGATCATCTCGCGGCCATGCAGCCCGTAGGCCCCGCGGATGTCGGGCTTGCCGGTCTTCTCGGAGAAAGCCTCGGGCTGGCCACGGCACCACTGGAAGCAGAGCCGCCCCGCCACGGTGATCGAGTCGATGAAGACGGTCTCGTACTTCCCGATCACCGCCGGGTCGCCGTAGCGCCCGCAGACCTCGTCGAAATGCGCCTCGCTGTAGGGCTGGTCCTCGCGCAGCGCCGGGTTCGGCCCGCCGATGAACACCGCGAAATCGCGGCATTCCTTCCAGGTCCGGGGCCGGAGCGTGTCGATCTCCAGCCCCTCGACCGCCAGATCCCCGGCCTCGAGGTCGAGGAAGAGCGTGGTGCTAGCGTTCAGCGTCCAGAGCAGGCTGGTCTTGCCGATGCCGGACCGGCCGAAGATGACGCCCTTGATGCCCTTGCGCTGCGCGAGCCGTTCGTCGGCGCCGATGATGGGAAGGACCATCACTGGCCCTCCTTCTTCATCACCGCCGCGGCGGCGCGATCTGCGCCGATGCAGCCCGCCTCGCGGGCGAGCTTGTAGAGCCGCTTCAGCGCATCGGCGCGGCGGTAGGCGGCCGTGCTCTCACGCTCCGCTTCCACGATCGCGAAGGCGATCTCGTCGACGGTCGCCTCGACGACCGGCAGCGGCTCGCGCGGCTCGTCACCCGCGCGCTGCGGGAAGGCGATGGATTCGGGGAGGTCTTCGAGGGCGTAGCTCGCCTTGCGAAGACGGGTGATGTCGTCCGGCTGGTCCGGCATGGCTTTTCTCCGTGAAATGAGGTGATCGAGGAGGCCCATCAGGCGGCCTCGCGGGCGTCGGGCACGGGCTCGGGCTCGGGCTCGGCGACGTAGATCGCCAGCAGCGGCGTCCCGTCGGCATGGGTGCCGGCGTCCTCGATCTGATAGTTGCGGTTGGGCTCGCAGACCTCGGTCAGCTCCCAGCGGCGATAGAGCCCCGGAAGACGCCTGAAATCCTCGAGCGACAGATCGGCAGTGCGGTTCATGCGTGTCTGCTTTCGGTTGGAGGGAAGGCGCTCGGGGCGCTCGAATGGGAAAAGCCACCGACGGGACCGGATCGGGACATCGGTTCAGGGGATTTCCTCGAGGGCGTCGTGCAGCCGGCGCATCGCGCGCTGGTACCGCTTGCGGGCGGCGGCCTCGGTCAGGCCCAGCTCGACGGCGACTTCGGCTTGGGAGAAGCCCTCGATCGCCACGCGGATCACCAGCAGGGCGTCATCGCCGAGCAGCTTCCGCACGGCGCCGTTCAGCCGTGCGTACCCGGCCGCGCCGATCCCGCTGTCGCCGCTGTCCGCCACCTCGTCGGGATCGGCGCCGCTGGCGAGATGTTCGCGCGCCTGGTCGCGCTGGCGGGCGCGGATCATGTCGCGCTCGACGTTGCGCAGGACCGTAGCCGCGATCCAGTTGACGCGCCCGAGGTCGAGCCCACGGACCGCCTCGGTGGTGCGCGCCAGAACATCGGACGCAACCTCGTCGGCGGTGCCGATCCTGCGCCAGATCGACCGGCGCCGGATGGCGTCGAGGCCGGGCCAGAGCGCCAGCAACAGCATCGTCAGGGCGCAGTCGGACGCGGGCCCGTCACCCTGCGCCGCCCTGACAATCGCGGAGAGGATCAGGTTCTTCCGGGCCGGATCGCCGGGCGTGCGGTGCAGCCCGTCCAGCAGGGCCGCCGGATCACGGAACGCCGCAAGAGCGGCCTGTTCACGCCGGACGGCGTCGAAACTGCGCTGGAAGTGAAGGTTCGTGGATGAATGCATGAGGTGATCACGGATCTCGTGCCACGCGAAGGACATCGGACGCCTGCCTTGCGGCCAGGCGTCCGGCGCCTTCTCGTGGCCAGGTCAGGACGTCGCGCGTCTCTGCGATTTCAGGGGGTTGGGTGAATGCGCGCGTCAGCGCGCGGGTGCGGTCGCGTTGTTCAGCGTGCCGCAGCCGCGGCAGGTGGCCTGAACCGGAAAGCCCACGAGATACTCGTGCCCCCGCGCGAAGCGCAGGTGCATGCGGCCGTCCCGGCAGACGCCGAGCAGCTTCTCACAGCGCGTACAGCGCCATTCCGAGTTGTGGGTGGTGTGCTTGGTCTTCGCGGCGCCGGACCAGCTCGTCGTGGCTGCCTGGCGCGGGGGGAAGGGAGTCGTCATGGAAGTGCTCCTCTGATGTGGAGCACTCCCATTGGCCGGAGGAATCGGAGCTAGTCAGACCCCCCAATCGGAGCCGGATCGGAGCCAGCCGTCAGACGGCGATCTCCCATTGCCCTTTTCCGGGGCTTCGCAGGAAGTCGGCCGTCAGCTTTTTCCAGAGAGGCTGCTTGAAAATGTTCGCCAACGACTGGTCTTCTGCGATC
>JBCBHB010000570.1:0-2522 GCA_038526025.1 Pseudomonadota bacterium | reverse complement strand
GGGCGAGGCGAGCCAGACGACAGCGCGCGCGATGTCCTCCGGCTGGCCGAAGCGGCGTGCAGCGTGGCGCTTGAGGGCGTCCGCCTCCGCCGCTGCAGGGTTGCTGGCCATGGCGAAGGCCGCGTCCGCCATGCCGGTCATGATCCAGCCGGGCGAGACCGCGTTGCACCGCACGGCCGGCCCGTGGTCGACAGCGATGGAGCGGGTCAGCCCGTGCACGAAGGCTTTCGACGCGTTGTAGAGCGCCATCGCCGGGTCTGCCTGGTTGCCGCTGATCGAGGCGATGTTGACGATGGCGCCGCCCGCCTCGGCCATACCCGGCAGGAAGGCGCGGCAGCAGTTGAAGACGCCGCGGCAATTGATGCCGATCACCGCGTCCCAGTCCGCGTCGCTGCTCTCGGTCACGGTCTTCTCGACCTGGATGCCGGCATTGTTGACGAGGATGGTGGCCGGGCCGAGGGCCTGCTCGGTCGCGCCCCGCAGCGTCTCGACCGAGGCCGGATCCGCAACGTCGCCCTGGAACCAGTGGATGGTGTCCGGCAGATCGGCGGGGCGTGCGCCGCGTCCGGTGGCCATCACCCGGGCGCCAGCCTCCGCAAGCGCGTCGGCGGTTGCGCGCCCGATGCCGCGGCTGCCACCGGTGACGACGGCCACCTGTCCGTCGAGCATGCCCATCAGAAGCCGACCGCGTCGCCGCCCTTGAGGCCAAGCCGGGCGCGGGCCTCATCCGGCGTTGCGATGCTCTGGCCGAGGTTCTCCAGGATCGTGCGGATGCGGGAGACCTGCTGCGCGTTCGACGTCGCAAGCTCGCCCTTGCCGATATAGAGGCTGTCCTCCAGGCCGACGCGCACGCTGCCGCCGAGCATCGCGGCCTGTGTGGCGAACGGCATCTGATTGCGGCCGGCGGCGAGCACCGACCACTCGTATTCGTCACCGAACAAGCGCTGGGCCGTACGATGACAGTGCATGAGGTTGTCCATGTCGGCCCCCATGCCACCGAGGATCCCGAAGATCATCTGGATGAAGAAGGGCGGCTTCACGAGACCTTTGTCGACGAACCAGGCGAGGTTGTAGAGATGGCCGAGGTCGTAGCACTCGAACTCGAACTTCGTGCCATGCGCCTCGCCGAGGTTCTTCAGCGCGTACTCGATGGTGGCGAAAGTGTTGGGGAAGATGAAGTCCCGAGTCATGCCGAGGAATTCGGGCTCCCAAGCGGACTTCCACTCCGAATGCTTCTCGAGGAGCGGAAAGATCCCGAAGTTCATCGAACCCATGTTCAGCGAGGCCATCTCCGGGCTCGCCGCCGTCGCGGCCGCCAGGCGCTGGTCCATGGTCATGCCGAGGCCGGCGCCAGTGGTCACGTTCACGACCGCGTTTGTCGCCTGCTTGATGCGCGGCAGGAACTGCATGAACGTCTCGGGCCGGTGATCGGGCTTGCCCCAGATCTCGGGCTCCGTGTGCCGCGCATGGAGGTGGATGATCGACGCGCCGGCCTCTGAGGCCTCGATGCTCGCCTGCGCGATCTCGTCCGGCGTGACCGGCAGGTGAGGCGACATCGTGGGCGTGTGGATGCCGCCGGTCACGGCACAGGTGATGATGACGGGCTTGGCCATGGCGTTCACTCCAATCGTTCGGGCAGTCCGCGCCCGTTGTTCCACCAGCGATGAGGATTGTCGCTGTTGGGGTCATAGGCGGCGCGGCTCACCCAGTCCTCGCGCAGAAAGATCACCGGCTCTTCGTAGTGATGCACGGCCAGGATCGCATCCATCACCTTCTCCAGCGTGGCCGTGTCCCGTTCGATCGATATCTTGAGTTCGACCATGGGGTAGGTCTCGGTCGCGCCTGCCTCGAAACCATCCACATGCGTTGTGGTCGTGGAGCCCGGTTCGGGTCGGGCCGTTTCCTTGCCTACAGCGGAGATACTGGCGTTCCGCTGGTAGCGCCTGTAGGCAAGGGGGTACACCTCGAGGATGGCGTCGAGGATGCGGTCGGTGTCCTCCGGCAGGGTCTGTATCTCGATCGTCCAGACGGGAACGAAGCGGCCTGATTTTGCGCGATAGGTCGAGAGGTCGGTCATCGCTCAGAGCCTCATCTGCTGGACCTGGGCCGAGAGCCCGCCATCGATCACCCACAGCTGACCCGAAGCGTAGCGCGCTTCGTCCGACGCCAGCCACAGGACGAGATTGGCGATGTCCTCAGGCGTGCCATAGGTGCGCATCGGGTGCACGTCGCGCACGGCCTGCTGCAGCTCCTCGATGTTCCGACCGCCGCCGCCGGAGCCTTCGCCGGTGAAGAAGCTCTGCAGCATCGGCGTGTCCACATAACCGGGGCAGACGGCGTTGACGCGGATGCCTTCCGGCCCGTGGTCGCAGGCCATCGCGCGGGTGAGGGCATGGACCGCGCCCTTCGTGGCGCAGTAGGCCGCAAGGCCCGGATCGGCGATGAAGCCGTCGTAACTGCCGAAGTTGATGATGCTGGCGGCGCCCGACCAGCGGAGAAGCGGCAGCGCATGTTTCGAGGTG
>JBCBHB010000569.1:0-2529 GCA_038526025.1 Pseudomonadota bacterium | reverse complement strand
CTTCCTGCCCACGGCCCGAGATGGCGAGATGGGCGATGCCGAGCGCGCTGAAGGCGGCGATCCGCACCGCCGAGAGCGCGCCGCCGAGGGGGGCTAGCAGGAGGCCCATGGCCAGCGCCGGGGCGGAGACGAGGATCAGCGCGGAGGTGACGTGCTGCGGCCAGGGCCGCTCCTCGACCAGCTCCATATGCGCGCGGCTGATGACCTGCATGATCACGTAGGCCAGCACGAGGCCCGCAATGAGCCGGATGATGGTCAGGGTCGCCATGGCTGCCTCCAACATTTCTTGCTCATAACAGCCATATGGGGAGCGTTGCGGCTCGATTGTACGAATTTCGCGACATATAGCTGTCGCGAACCCGTCCGTAAGGCCGGGTATCCGCAGCCTAGCGAAGGGACCGCCGGCCGCCTAGCGGACAGCTTCGATGGGGCCTTCGGCGAGGCCGTTGACGAACTGGTGGACATGGGGCTCGTCGGTCGTGTCGATGTCGGCCACCGGACCCTCCCAGTGGATGACGCCGTTGTGGAGCATTGCCACCCGGTCGGCGATCTTGCGCACGCTCGTCATGTCGTGGGTGATGGTCATGGCCGTGGCGCCCATCTCCACCACGATCTCGCGGATGAGGTCGTTGATCACGTCGGCCATGATGGGGTCGAGGCCCGTGGTCGGCTCGTCGAAGAAGATGATCTCGGGGTCGGTGGCGATGGCGCGGGCGAGGCCGACGCGCTTCTGCATGCCGCCCGAAAGCTCGGCCGGGTAGCGGTCCGCCACATCCTCCTTCAGCCCCACGCGGCGGAGCTTCTGCACCGCGAGGTCCCGCGCATCGGCGTTCGAGAGCCGGTCGCTGCCCTGGAGCCGGCGGAAGGCGACGTTCTGCCAGACGAAGAGACTGTCGAAGAGCGCGCCGCCCTGGAAGAGCATGCCGAGCCGGTCGAGCACCGGGCCGCGGCGGGCGGGGGAGGCGCGGGTGATGTCAGCGCCGTCGACCGTGACCGTGCCGTCGTCGGGAATGATGAGGCCGAGCACGGTTTTCAGCAGGACCGATTTGCCGGTGCCCGAGCCGCCGATGATGACGAGGGAGCTGCCGGGCTGCACCGCGAGGTTCACGCCCTTCAGGACGTGATTGTTCCCAAAGCTCTTCACGACGCCCTCGAGCGCGATTTTGGGCGTGGTGCTCACGAGAAGAACAGGTCCGTCATGATGAAGTTGGCGGCGAGGATGAGGATGGAGGCCTGGACCACCGCCGTGCGCGTGGCCTGGCCCACGCCCTGCGCGCCGCGGCCCGAATGGTAGCCCTGGAAGCAGCCGATCAGCGCCACGATGAAGCCGAAGACGGCGGCTTTCACGAGCCCAGAGGCCACATCCCCGAAGGTCAGAAAGTCCCAGGTGGTCTGCAGGAAGGTGGCCGGATTGAAGCCCAGCCGGTGCACGCCCACGAGGAAGGCGCCGTAGATGCCGATGATGTCGCCGATCAGCGCCAGCACGGGCAGGGTGAGCGTGGCGGCGAGGATGCGGGGGGCGACGAGGTACTTGATCGGGTTGGTGCTGAGCGTGGTCAGCGCGTCGATCTGCTCCGTCACCCGCATGGTACCAAGCTCGGCCGCGATGGAGGCGGAGACGCGGCCCGCCACCATCAGCCCGCAAAGCACGGGGCCGAGCTCGCGCGTCATGCCGATGGCGACGATGGAGGGTACCACGGTCTCGGCGCCGAAGCGGCTGCCGCCCGCGTAGATCTGGAGCGCGAGGGCGCCGCCGGTGAAGAGCGTGGTCAGCGCCACCACGGGCAGCGAGTCGTAGCCGATGCGCATGAGCTGCCGGCCGAACTCCGCCGGGTAGAAGGGCGGCGTGACGAGGTGCCTGAGGGCGGCGCCCGTGAAGATCGCGAGGGCACCAGCGCTCTGCACGAGCCCGATCACGGCCGCGCCGAGCGTGGCGAGGAAGGACTGGATGGCAGACAGGGCAGGCCTCCCGGGCAGGCTCGTCGACACGCTGGGAGAGGGTGATACGACAGGAGAGGGCGCGCGGGAAGCCCGGCCGTGCGTGCTACGCTAGGGAAGGCGGGCGCGTGTGGATCACGGGATTGCGCCTTGGCCGCCAGCGCCGGCCACGCCATGCTGCGGCATGCGGTCCAGCCTCTTCATCGCGGCCCTTCTGCTCAGTTCCGCTGCCGAGGCGCTTGTGGTCGGTGGGGCGGTCACGGGCGGCGGGGCGCTTTCGGCGGGCGGCCGCTTCGAGGCGCTGCTGCCGCCGTTCGACGCAAGCCGGCCGGCAAACACCGTGGGTGCGAACACCTTCGAGAGCCCGGGCCTCTACGCGTTCGACGAGGACCAGAACATCCGAGTCGACCGGGAGATCGCCGTGGATGTGGGTCGCAGCCCCATGCCGGGCACCATCGTTGCCAGCCACTACGTGTTCTTCGACCCGCAATGGGGGATGAGCCAGCGCGGGCATGTGCGCTTCGACGCGCCGATCATCGGGGTCGATCCAGACCGCGTCTTCCCATTCGAGCCCCCGCAGGCCCGGGTTGA
>JBCBHB010000568.1:0-2538 GCA_038526025.1 Pseudomonadota bacterium | reverse complement strand
GGGGAAGCTGAACCACTTGTCGAAAATCCGTTCGCTGGCGAGCGGCGTGGCGAGCGAGACAGCTACCATGCCGCCGCCGCCGATCAGCAGGCCCTTGCGCGCCCAGCCCACGGCGCGTTTCTGCAGCGCGCCCTCGGTCTTGTAGATCAGCCATGCCGAGCCGATGAAGATGTAGGCGGCCAGCAGGCAGAAGGCCGTGAGGACGCCGAAGAAGAAGGCGCCCCAGCCGTGCTCCAGGCCGAGGATGTAGGCGCCCAGCATGTAGCCCTGCGCCAACCCTGCCATGCAGGATCCCGCGAAGAACGCGAAATTCCACCACTTCTTCGCCGCCCCCGGCGCCTTCGCGCGGAACTCGAACGACACGCCGCGCAGGATGAGGCCGATGAGCATGACCGCCACAGGCACGTAGAGCGCCGTGAGAATGGCACCGTGGGCAGCAGGGAACGCCACCAGCAGGATGCCGATCGCGAGCACCAGCCATGTCTCGTTCGCGTCCCAGAAGGGGCCGATGGCGGCGGCCATCTGGTCGTAGTCCTCCTCCGGCGCGACCGCAAACAGCGCGCCGATGCCGAGATCGTAGCCGTCGAGGACCACGTAGATCAGGATCGAAAGCCCCATCAGGCCCGCGAAGATGAGCGGGAGCGTCTCGGTCGGGTTGGGGATCACATCCAGCATCGGCGGCCTCCCTGGCGCGTCGGGGGGCCAGGCGCGGGCAGCACCTGGCCGGATCGTCTGTCGAAACCTAGCGCGTCACTCGGCCGGGACGAAGACATTGACCTGCCGGTCCGCACCCCCCGGCCCATGCCCGGTGCTCTTGCGCACGAGGTAGAGGACGACCGCGATATAAGCGGCGAGCAGCCCCGCATAGACCAGCAGATAGGCGGTAAGGCTGCCGGCGATGGCGAGCGAGCTCACCGGTCCGGCGGCATCCGCGGTGCTCAGCACGCCCGAGACCAGCCAGGGCTGGCGGCCGATCTCGGTGACGTACCACCCGGCCAGCGTGGCGACCCAGCCCGCCGGGGTCATCGCCACGAGGGCGTAGAGCGCCCACCGGTTGACCGGTATGCCGTCCCGCCCCGCGCGCCGCAGGAACCAGACCGCGGCCCAGGAGACGGCGAGCATCATGAAGCCGATGCCCACCATGATCCGGAAAGCGAAGAAGACGGGCGCCGCCGGTGGCCGATGCTCGAAATCGTTCAGGCCGGGCACCTCGCCATCGAAGGAGTGCGTGAGGATGAGCGACGCCATGCTGGGGATCTCGATGGCGTAGTCCAGCCGCCCTTCCTCGTCGTTCGGGATGCCGAAGAGCGCCAGGGGTACATGGGAGCGCGTCTCGTAGTTGCCCTCCATGGCGGCAACCTTCTGAGGCTGGTGCTCGAGCGTGTTGAGCCCGTGCATGTCGCCCGCGAAGATCTGCAGCGGGATGGCGACAGCGGCGACGATCACGCCCGCCTTGAGGCCCGGCATGGCGGCCTCGCGCGCACCCCATATGTAGCGAAGCGCCGAGAGGCCCGCGATCAGGAAGGCGCAGGTCAGCACCGAGGCGAGCATCATGTGCACGAAGCGGTAGGGCATCGACGCGTTGAAGATGATCGCCCACCAGTCCGTCGCATGCGCAACGCCATCGCGCATCTCGAAGCCGCCCGGGGTATGCATCCAGGAATTGAGCACGATGATCCAGAAGGCCGACATCGTGGTGCCGAAGGCCACCAGGAAGGTCGCCATGGTGTGCACGCGGTTCGACACACGGTTGAAGCCGAACAGCATGATCCCGAGGAACACGGCCTCGAGGAAGAAGGCCGTCATCACCTCATAGGCCAGCAACGGCCCGGCGATGTTGCCCACCTTCTCCATGAAGCCGGGCCAGTTGGTGCCGAACTGGAAGCTCATGGTGATGCCGGAGACCACGCCCATGGCGAAGGTGAGCGCGAAGATCTTCACCCAGAAAAAGTAGGTGTCGAGCCACCGCTGGTCGCCCGTCGCGTTGAAACGCAGCTTGAAGAACAGCAGCATCCACCCGAGCGCGATGGTGATCGTCGGGAAGAGAATATGGAACGAGATGTTCGCGGCGAACTGTATCCGCGCGAGTTCCAGGGCACCCATCATGGCCTCCTTTTCGATGTTCCGAGCGATATGGCGTGTTTCAGCGGCGACGCTGAGGGGCGCGTTGACGCAGAGGGCATATTCGAAACTGTCTTTCAGTTGCTGAACATGGCTCCCAGCATGTGACAGAGTCTCACACGGTTGTGTGGCGACGCGCACGGCAATCGGCGACATGGTCGTCGCAGATGGAGACTCGGGTCATGATGATCACACCACGCCTCACCATTGCGATGCTCTACGCCGTCGGCTCCCTCGGGCTCGTAGCGACGATCGCCTGCGAAACAGCGGCTCGCGCTGCGGGTATCTGACCGCTGCCGCGGCGAAACGGCAGGGCGCCGGGCGCGATCTAGAACCATGCGGCGGCGGGAGCCCGTTCACTTGGCCTCCAGCGCCTCATGCGCAGCCCGCACGTCCGCCATCGGATAGATCTTGTGC
>JBCBHB010000567.1:0-2540 GCA_038526025.1 Pseudomonadota bacterium | reverse complement strand
GCCCGTCGCCTGCGCGTCGGCCGCCGTAAACGCCCCGCGCTCGAAGAGCACGGCGATGACGAGGCCTGGCATGACGAGAAGGGCGGCCGTCGCCGGCAGGGTAAGCGTGAGCGCGAACTCGGCAGCACGGTTGAGCGCGGCCTGGCCCGCCTCCCGGTCGCCCCGCCTCACATGGCGGGCGAGTGCCGGCAGGAGGACAACGCCGACGGCCACGCCGATGACGCCGAGGGGGAGCTGGTAGACGCGATCAGCGTACCAGAGCCAGCCAACGGCCCCCTCGAAGTAGCTCGCCACCTGCCGCCCGATCACGAGGTTGACCTGCGCCACCCCGCCAGCCAGCGCGGCCGGGGCAGCGATGATCGCAAGGCGCCGCATCTCCGGCGTGAAGCGCGGCAGCCTTGGCCGCAGCGTGAGCCCCGCCTTCGACAGGGCGCGCCACACGAAGAACGCCTGCGCGAAGCCCGCAACGAGCACGCCCCAGCTGAGCATCGCGCCGACATGTGGCTCCTGGCCGCCGCCGCCCACGCCCCCCGGCAGCCCGAGCCAGTCGGCTGCCAAGCTTGTTTGCGCGACGAGCACAGCGAGGATGAGGATGACGTTGAGCAGCACCGGCGCGGCGGCGGCGGCCCAGAACTTGTCGAGGGCGTTGAGGCAGCCGGAGAAGAGCGCTGCCAGCGATATCAGCAGGATGTATGGAAAAACGATCCGGCCCATGGCGACGGCGAGCGCGTTACGCTCCTCGTCGAGCCCGCTGGCAAGGCCCCAGACCAGCCAGGGCATCGCAAGCTGTGCGAGGATGGTCAGGAGGAACAGCACGCTTGCAAGACAGGCAAGGGCCTCCTGTGCGAAGTCTCGGGCCTCCGTCAGCCCGCCGCTTTCCACGCGTTTTGCGAACATCGGCACGAAGGCCGTGTTGAACGCCCCTTCGGCGAAGAAGCGGCGGAAGAGATTGGGCAGGGTGAAGGCAACGAAGAAGGCTTCCGCAACCGCACCGGCGCCGAGCACGGCGGCGATCGCCACATCCCGCGCGAAGCCCAGCACGCGGCTGGCCATGGTCCAGCCGCCAACCGTGGCGAAGGCGGCGACGAGGCGTGCGGGTCCCTGCCGTCCGCTCAAGGCGACTGCACTCGCTGGCCGGCCCGCCCTGCGGCGAGATCGATTGTCGAACCGTTCATGCCGGCTTCCTTAGGCAGCCTCGCCGCCCTGCGCCAGCCGGGCTCAACGCGTCAGGCTTAAGCGGTCGTGTCCTGATGCGCTGTCGCTGTGGTCGTGCATCGCCGGGGGTAGGGCTGCGGCCAGTGCCGTGCGCAGGCTGTCGAGCGTCAGTGGTTTCGACAGTACCTCGTCAAAGCCTGCCTCGAGATACGTGGCGCGCTGGTGCTCGAAGGCATGGGCTGTCATCGCAACGGCGTGGGTCGGACGTCGGCCATCGGCCTCTTCCTGCCTGCGAAGCGCCGCCAGCGTTCCGGGGCCGTCCAGGTCCGGCATGGAGATGTCGATCAGGTAGGCGCCGAAGGTTTCCGAGCGGATGGCCTCGAGGGCGGCTCGCCCGGAGCCGACGATCACCGATGTGGGGCCAAGGAACTCCAGCATCGCGCCGATCACCTCGCGGTTCATCGCCACATCGTCCACCGCCAGCACGCGCAGGGCGGACAGGTCGCGTTGCCCTTCAGCCGGTGGGCGTCGCGGTGTCCCTGCCGCCTCCTCCAGCGGGAGAGGGAGTGTCACGCGCATTACGGTCCCGCGGCGTCGCTCCCCGCCGGGACCGTGGAGAGGAAGTACTTCCACGGTGCCGCGCATCAGGTCGACGAGCTGGCGGACAACGGCGAGGCCGAGCCCCGTGCCGCCGCGACCCGCCGCCGAGGCCCCCTGTGCGAAACGGTCGAAGAGCGTGGCCGCAACTTCTGGGGAAAGCCCCGGACCGGTATCCTGCACCTCGAAGACGAGCGTCTCCCCACCTCCCTCTCGAAGCGTGAGCGTGACGCTGCCCTCGTCCGTATAGGCCACGGCGTTGCTGACGAGGTTGTTGAGCACCTGCAGGATCCTGAGTTCATCCCCAAGGCAGCGCACCTCCGCGGCCACCTCGCACCGGATGCCGACCGTGAGCCCCGCGGCTTCCGCGCGCGCCTGGTGGAGACGTGCCGTGCGCTCGAGTAGGACCGCTGGCGAGAAGGGAGCGGCCTTGAGGGCGAGCTTGCCCTCCTCGATCTTCGCCAGGTCCAGACAGTCGTTGACCAGCAAGAGCATGAGGTCGCCCGCTTCGCCGATCGCGCGCGCATGCTCCCCGATCTCGACCGGCGCTGTTTCGGCGGCTGCCCGATGCCGCAACAGCTGCGCATGGCCGAGGAGGGCCGTCATCGGCGTGCGGATCTCGTGGCTCATCGTGGCGAGGAACTGAGTCTTGGCCTTGTCTGCCTCCTCGGCGCGCTGTCTCGCCTCCAGAAGCGCCGTGATGTTCGATCCCGTCCCACGATACCCGGCGAAGTTCCCCGCGCTGTCGAAGAACGGTGCGCCGCTGATCCGGACCCATTCGCCCTGGC
>JBCBHB010000566.1:0-2545 GCA_038526025.1 Pseudomonadota bacterium | reverse complement strand
GTCCGCTCGATCGTGAAGAAGCCCTGCTGTGCCCGGACCTTGCCGGCGCCCCCGCAGGTGGGGCAGGTCTGCGGCTGGGCCGAGCCCTCGCTCCCGGTGCCCTGGCAGGCCTCGCAGCGGGTGGAGCCGGGTACCTGGATGGTCGCCTGCTTGCCGCCGTAGGCGTCCTCGAGATTGATGCGCAGGTTGTAGCGGAGATCCGCCCCGCGGCGCACGCCACCCTGACGCCCGCCGGGGCCGCGACGGCCGCCCATGAAATCCCCGAACAGGTCCTCGAACACGTCGGAGAACGCGGAGGCGAAGTCGGGCCCGCCCGCCGCGCCGCCGGGGCCGCGCCCGCCCATGCCTTGCTCGAAGGCCGCATGGCCGAACTGGTCGTAAGCCGCCTTCTTCTGCGGATCCTTGAGGATGTCGTAGGCCTCGTTGACCTCCTTGAAGCGCGATTCCGCCTCCGGATTGTCCTTGTTCCGGTCGGGGTGCAGCTCCTTCGCCTTCTTGCGGTAGGCCTTTTTCAGCTCGTCTTCCGACGCGCCGCGGGCGACGCCCAGCACGTCGTAAAAGTCACGCTTCGCCATGCGTCTCAGCCTCCAAGATCGGCGCCCGCCTGCGCACTGCCTGTGCCGGCACTCTGCCGGCCCGTGCGCGCGGCGCCTGTCGTGTCGTCGTTATGCCCCAGTTGGGAGATAGGGTCCGGAGCGCGTGTGAGAATAGCGTTGAGCCGTGTTCGACAAGCGAGCCTGTAGCCCGCACCATCGAGGAGCGCGAGGGCATCGGTCTCCACGCCGCCGCCGGCCGCCTTCTCCCGCTTGCGCAGCGGTGCCTCCATGAGCACCAGCGCCGGGTGCATCGTCTCGGGCGCCTCGGCAAGGAAGGCGGCGAGAACGCACGCTTCCATACCCTCGATGTCGATCTTCAACGCGTCGATCTTCGCCAGGCCCGCGCGGCGCACGGCGGCGAGCAGCGGCAGGGCCGGCACGCGCCTTCCGGTGCCGGCCGCCGCGACGCATACCTCGCCACGGTTGAGCCCCGCCGCGGAAAGCGTGAGCTCTCCCGCCGTGTCGGACAGGGCCGCCTCGATGATCGTGGTCTGCGCCGTGGCGCTGGCCGCGCTGGCCAGGTTGAAGCGCAGCCGCGCGGCCGTCTCGGGGTCCGGCTCGATCGCCACCACGACAAGCCGTTTGCCGTACCGCGACGCGCCGGCAATCGCCGCAAGGCTGTAGAGCCCGACATTCGCGCCTGCATCGACGAAGCAGAACGGTTCGGGCCCATCATGCGCCTCGATCGCCGCCAGAAGCGCGAGGCGTTCCGCAGGATCCCAGAACTGCAGGCCAGCGAAGGCGCGCTTCTCCGAGAGATTGTCGCGCGGGTGAAGGCGGGCCCAGACCGCAGGGGCCGCGCCGGCCTCGAAGATGGCAGCGTCCACAGGGTCGGTCCGGCCCATGAGCGCCACGCGGCGGAGGACGGAGACGCAATGACGGGCGACCCTGCTCGTGCCGAGCCACCCGGCCACGCGGCGCGCCATCTCGGCGGGGGCAGGAAGCGCGAAGGCGCCCATCGGTGGGGCGCCTTCATCCTGCATCGCCGGTGCGGGCGATACCGCAACCGTTGTCATGCGGTCATCTTCGGTCACCGACGGGCCGCACGCCTCAGGAGGCGCGCTTGTTCCCGTTCTCGTCGACCTCTTCGTACTCCGCATCGACCACGTCGTCGTCGCCGGTCTGCTGGGCACCGTCTTCGGCCCCCGTCGGCTCGGTCTCCGGCGCGTCGCCGGCGGCGTCGGCTTCCGACTTGTAGATCGCCTCGCCCAGCTTCATCGACGCTTCCGCCAGCGCCTGGGTCTTGGTCTGGATCTCCTCGGCGTCCTCGCTGTCGAGCACCTCGCGCAGCGCGGCGACGGCAGCGGTGATGCCGGTCTTCGTGGCCTCGTCCACCTTGTCGCCGTGTTCGGTCAGCGACTTCTCGGTCGAGTGGATCAGGCTCTCCGCCTGGTTCTTGGCCTCGACCACGGCGCGGCGCTTCTTGTCCGCCTCCGCGTTCTCCTCGGCGTCCTTGACCATCTTCTCGATGTCATCGTCCGACAGACCGCCCGAGGCCTGGATGGTGATCCGCTGCTCCTTGCCGGTGCCCTTGTCCTTCGCGCTCACGTTCACGATGCCGTTCGCGTCGATATCGAACGTCACCTCGATCTGCGGCACGCCGCGGGGCGCGGGCGGGATGTCCTCGAGATTGAACTGACCCAGCAGCTTGTTGTCCGACGCCATCTCGCGCTCACCCTGGAAGACCCGGATGGTCACGGCGGACTGGTTGTCGTCCGCGGTCGAGAACACCTGGGACTTCTTGGTCGGGATCGTCGTATTCCGGTCGATCAGGCGCGTGAACACACCACCCAGCGTCTCGATGCCGAGCGAGAGCGGCGTGACGTCGAGCAGCACCACGTCCTTCACATCGCCCTGGAGCACGCCGGCCTGGATGGCCGCGCCCATGGCAACGACCTCGTCCGGGTTCACGCCCTTGTGCGGCTCCTTGCCGAAGAAGGACTTCACGG
>JBCBHB010000565.1:0-2546 GCA_038526025.1 Pseudomonadota bacterium | reverse complement strand
CCGCCGCCTTCAGGACAGAGGCGGCCGAGATGCCGGAGGTGTCGTGCGTGTGGAAGTGCACGGGGATGCTGATCTCGCCCTTGAAGGCCTCGATCAGCTTCTTCGCGGCATAGGGCTTCACCAGCCCGCCCATGTCCTTCAGGCACAGGATATGCGCGCCCGCGGCTTCCAGCTCTTTCGCGAGATCCACGTAGTACTGAAGCGCGTACTTCGCCCGGTCCGGGTCGTCGATATCGCCGGTGTAGCAGATGGCGGCTTCCAGAATGCGGTCCTGCTCGAGCACCGCATCCATGGCCACACGCATGTTCTCAACCCAGTTGAGCGGGTCGAAGACGCGGAACACGTCCATGCCCGTGCCCGCCGCCTGGGCGATGAAGTGCTGCACCACGTTGTCCGGCAGGTTCGTGTAGCCCACGCCGTTCGACGCGCGCACCAGCATTTGCGTCAGCATGTTGGGCATGGCCGCGCGCAGCTCGCGCAGCCGCTGCCAGGGGCATTCCTGCAGGAAGCGGTAGGCCACGTCGAAGGTCGCCCCGCCCCAGCACTCCACCGAGAAGAGGCCGTTCAGCTGATGCGCATAGGCGGGTGCCACGCGGATGAGGTCGAGGCTCCGCATGCGGGTGGCGAGCAGGCTCTGGTGCCCGTCGCGCATCGCCGTGTCGGTCATCAGCAGGGCCTTGGAGGCGAGCATCTCATCCGCCACCGCCTTCGGCCCCTTGTCCTCGAGCAGCTGCTTCCACCCCGCCGGCGCCGGGTCGTCCGGCACCTTCGGCGGCGCGGGCGGGCGGGCATCGGCGGGTGGGCGCGGGCGGCCGGCGGTCTCGGGATGCCCGTTCACCGTAATGTCCGCGATGTAGGTGAGCAGCTTCGTCGCCCGGTCCCGCCGCTTCTTGAACTCGAAGAGCTCGGGCGTCGTGTCGATGAAGGTGGTCGTATACTCCATCGACGTGAACTTCGGGTGCTGCAGCAGGTTCTCGACGAAGACGATGTTCGTCGCGACACCCCTGATCCGGAACTCCCGCAGCGCCCGGTCCATGCGCGCCACGGCCTCCTCCGGCGTCGGCGCCCAGGCGGTCACCTTCTCCAGCAGGCTGTCGTAGAACCGCGTGATCACGGCGCCCGAATAGGCCGTGCCGCCGTCGAGCCGGATGCCGAAGCCGGTGGCACCGCGATAGGCTGTGATGCGGCCATAGTCGGGGATGAAGTTGTTGAGCGGGTCCTCCGAGGTCACGCGGCACTGGATGGCGTGGCCCGAAAGCTCGACGTCCCCCTGGCCTGCCTTGCCCGTCGCCTCGTAAAGGCTCGCGCCCTCCATGATCCGGATCTGCGCCTTCACGATGTCGATGCCCGTCACCTCCTCGGTGACCGTGTGCTCGACCTGGATGCGCGGGTTCACCTCGATGAAGAAGAACTCGTCCGTATCCGCGTCCATCAGGAACTCGACCGTGCCGGCACAGCGGTATTCCGCATGCCGCGCGATCTTGAGCCCCAGTTCGCAGAGATAGGCGCGCTGCACGGGGCTGAGATACGGCGCGGGCGCCCGCTCCACCACCTTCTGGTTCCGCCGCTGAACCGAGCAGTCCCGCTCCCAGAGGTGGTAGATGTTGCCCTGGCCGTCGCCGAGGATCTGCACCTCCACATGCCGGGCGCGCTGGATCATGCGCTCGAGATAGCCTTCGCCGTTGCCGAAGGCCGCCTCCGCCTCGCGCCGGCCGGAGGTGACCTTGTCCTCCAGCTCCTCGGGCGCCGTGATGGGCCGCATGCCGCGCCCGCCCCCACCCCAGGAGGCCTTGAGCATCATCGGGTAGCCCACCTCCTCGGCAAAGCTGCGGATGGTGTCCATGTTCCCCTCGGGCTCCGGCAGCACCGGGGAGGCGGGGATAACCGGCACGCCCGCGGCGATGGCGGCATTACGCGCGCTCGCCTTGTCGCCCAGCATCCGCATCGTCTCCGCCTTCGGCCCGATGAAGGCGATGCCCGCGGCCCAGCAGGCATCCACGAAGTCGGGGTTCTCGGAGAGGAAGCCATAGCCGGGGTGGATCGCATCCGCCCCGCACTGGCGCGCCGTGTGGATGATGTCCTCGATGTCGAGATAGGCGGCGATGGGTCCCTTGCCTTCACCCACCTGATAGGCCTCGTCGGCCTTGAAGCGGTGAAGCGCGAGCTTGTCCTCCTCGGCGTAGATCGCAACCGTGCGCTTCCCGAGTTCGTTCGCCGCCCGCATCACGCGGATGGCGATCTCGCCTCGGTTCGCGACAAGGATCTTCTCGAACGCGGCCATGGGTCCCTCCGTCTTTTCCACGCTACGGGATAGAGGGCGCTGCGCTGCCCTGCAACATGAGCCTCCCCGGGGTCACTCCGCTGCCGCGGCATCCTCGGCGGGTGGCGCGCTGCGCGGCGCCACAGGGGACGGATGCACGAGACGGTCGAACACCGGGTCGCTCGCGAAATGGCGCCGCCAGTCCCGCCGGGAGAGCGTCAGCACCCGGCTGAAGGTCAGCGCCACGATGGCATGCTTGTGCCGGCGCGGGGTCGGACCCAGCGCC
>JBCBHB010000564.1:0-2548 GCA_038526025.1 Pseudomonadota bacterium | reverse complement strand
TCCGACCGTCGGCTGACACCCGAGAGATCGGCCGACGGTCGGAGGCGGACCCGCTGCTGGCGCCCGAGATCCCTGATCCTGGCATCCGCGGCTTCATCCTGCAGAACCTGGCGGTGGAGGGCGGGGTGGCGCGCTGGAAACCCAACCTGGCGGCGCTGACGGAGAACATGCCCGCGATCCTCGGCTTTCCAGAGGACCTGCCGGAGACGGCCTTCGAGGGGCCCACGCTCTTCCTGCATGGCGGCCGGTCGGACTATGTGATCGACGCCTACCATCCGCGCATCCGCGCGCTCTTCCCGGACGCTGAGTTCGAGACACTCGAGGGCGCTGGCCACTGGCTCCACGCGGAGCAGCCCGCAGCCTTCGCTGCGGCGGTGACCCGGTTTCTCGACAGCCTCTGAGCGCTAGCCGTTCGTGCCCGCCTCGGCGGGCGCATCCTCCTGACCGAGATCGCCGGTGAAGGGGTTGGCGCCGAGGAGCAAGGCAGCCGCGAAGAAGGCGACCACGGCGATCAGCTTGACCCAGAGGAACAGGGACTGGCCGCGCGCCTCGCGGTTCTTGCGTATCCTGGTCGACATCGTGCCCTCCCCTGCCGCAGCCCCATCATGCGCGTTCGTGCGCGCGGGGGAAGCCTGATGTCGTGCCTCAGCAGGGGCCGGTCTTCAGGATGTCGCTGGTCACCTGGCCGCTGATCATGCCCTGGACCTGGCTGAGGCAGAGGGTATCGCCTTCCGCGAGCCGCTCGTTGCGGAAGCTGGAGACGCCGAAGGTCTCGCCATCCGCGCGGCGGACGCGCCAGAGACGCTGGCCGCTCTCCTCCTCGCCCCGCGGCACCATCTCGCCGACGATGGTGACGGTGGCGTCGGGAAGCGCGGTCTTGGGCTCCGCCGCGAAGAAGACGGCGGCGCCGGCGGCGAGCACGATGAGCGCGATGACGAGCGCGCGGCCCATGTGCGGCGCGGCCTCAGGCGGCCTCGAGGCTGGCGGCGGCCACGACCTCGACGATGTCGGCCATGATGCGGTTCAGCTCGAAATCCTTGGGCGTGTAGACGCGGGCCACACCCATGGCGCGGAGCTGGGCGGCATCCTCCTCGGGGATGATACCGCCGGCCACGAGCGGCACGTCGCCGAGGCCGTGGGCCCGCATCTCCTCGAGCACCGCGCCGATCAGCGCCATGTGGGAGCCCGAGAGGACGGAGAGACCGACGACATGGACTCCTTCCTCGAGCGCCGCGTTCACGATCTCGGCGGGCGTCAGGCGGATGCCTTCGTAGACGACCTCCATCCCGCAGTCCCGCGCGCGCACGGCGATTTGTTCGGCGCCGTTGGAGTGGCCATCGAGCCCCGGCTTGCCGACCAGGAACTTGAGGCGGCGGCCGAGGCGGCGGGAGACGTCCTCCACCGCGGCGCGCACGGGCTCGAGTTCCTCTGCGGGCGCGGCGACGGCGCGGCCCACGCCGGTGGGGGCGCGATACTCGCCGAAGGCGTCGCGCATCACGCGACCCCATTCGCCGGTGGTCACGCCGGCTTTCGCCGCGGCGATGCTGGCGGGCATGATGTTGCCGCCCGAGCGCGCAGCCTCGGTCAGCTCGGCGAGGGCCCTTTCAACGGCACCTTGGTCGCGGCCGGCGCGCCAGGCTTCGAGGCGGGCGATCTGGTCGGCCTCCACACCGGGATCGACGACGAGGATGCCGCCTTCCTCATCCTGCAGCGGGGAAGGCTCGCCCTCGGTGAAGCGGTTGACGCCGACGACGGTGACATCGCCCGCCTCGATACCGCGCAGCCGCTCGGTGTTGGACTGGACGAGGGCGCCCTTCATGTAATCGATCCCTGCAACCGCGCCGCCCATCTCGTCGATGCGCGCCAGTTCTTCGCGAGCGCTCGCCTTCAGCGCCTCGACCTTCGCGTCCACCGCCGGGTTGCCGTCGAAGAGATCGCCGTATTCGAGGAGATCGGTCTCGAAGGCGAGGATCTGCTGCATGCGCAGCGACCATTGCTGGTCCCAGGGGCGCGGCAGGCCCAGCGCCTCGTTCCAGGCCGGGAGCTGGACGGCGCGGGCGCGGGCCTTCTTCGAGAGGGTGACCGCCAGCATCTCGATAAGGATGCGGGGCACGTTGTTCTCGGGCTGCTGCTCGGTGAGGCCGAGGCTGTTGACCTGCACGCCGTAGCGGAAGCGGCGAAGCTTCGGGTCCTTGACGCCGTAGCGCTCCTGGCAGATCTCGTCCCAGAGGTCGACGAAGGCGCGCATCTTGCACATCTCGGTCACGAACCGGATGCCGGCATTGACGAAGAATGAGATGCGGGAGACGAGCTTCGGGAAGTCCTCCGCCGGCACCTTGGGGCGCACGCCGTCGAGCACGGCCGTGGCGGTTGCCAGCGCGAAGGCAAGCTCCTGCTCCGGCGTCGCCCCCGCTTCCTGCAGGTGGTAGCTGCAGACATTCATGGGGTTCCACTTCGGCACCTCGCGGTAGCAGTAGGCCGCGACATCGCCGATGAGGCGCAAGGAAGGCTCGGGCGGGAACACATAGGTGCCGCGCGAGAGGTATTC
>JBCBHB010000563.1:0-2558 GCA_038526025.1 Pseudomonadota bacterium | reverse complement strand
CTCGCCAGTTGCGGGCAGCACGCCGCGCAGAATGGCATAGAGATCGTCCACCCGGATCGGCTTGGCGAGATAACCGTCCATTCCCGCCCCCAGATAGAATGCCCGATCCCTCTCACGGGCGTTGGCCGTGAGCGCGATGATCGGCAGCGTCTCCCCATCGGCCCTGATCCGGCGCGTGGCCTCGAGCCCGTCGATCACGGGAAGCTGGATGTCCATCAGCACGAGATCGGTGCGCCGGGAGGCAACGGCCCGCACCGCCTCCGCGCCGTTTGTCGCGAGGGCCAGCGTCGCCCCCGTGGGTGCCAGCATCGCCTGCAGCAGCGCGCGGTTCATCGCAACATCCTCGACGATGAGCAGGTTCTTGCCGATGAGCGACGGGACCTCCTCGCCCCCGGCGGGCGTGCCGCGGGCGATCGACGGATGGCGCATGACATCGAAGAGCACATCCATCAGCCGCTCGGGCCTGTTCTGCATGATCAGCCGGTCGATCCCGGGCAGCGCCGTATGCGCCCGGCGCGCCCCGCTGAGGACAATGCGCAGATCGGTCTCCCCGGCAGCCTCGCGCAGCCCCGGGACGATTTCACTGAGCGCGTCGCCCAGCACCCCGGCATTCACCACGGCGAAATCGAAGGGCATCCCGCTCCGCGCCCGGGCCGCGACCTCCTCGATCGCTGCGGACGGCTCCGCCACGAACTCCGTCACCAGGGATGAACTGCCGAGCGAGCGGTGCATGCGGTGTTCGCTCATGATCGGGTGGCGCACCACCAGCAGGCGCCGACGCTCGAAGGCATGACCCCAGCGGGGCATCGTTGGCAGGTCCTTCGGCACCATCTGCGGCACGCGCACGAGGCGCCGCTCCGCACCCTTGCCATCGGTGATCACGGGCGCCGGCAGGCCGAGGACGGCAAGCTTCTTCTCGAGCGCCTGCAGCGCGGCGGCCGCGAGACCCTCCGGATCCGGCGCGGGCACATCGCGGCCGGAGAACCGCGAGCCTTCGATAACAAGGTCCCCCTCATCATCGCCGAAATCCGTATGGCCCCGCCACAACCCGATACCGGAGACACCCTCAGCCCCCGCAGTGACACTCCAGTCGAGCATCGCCGAGACGATCTCGCCAACAGCGGCGTTCTCGAGCGCAATCCCCTCGGGTAGGGTCGGGTCGTGGTGCCAATAGAATTCCGGCGCAGCCTCGCCGGCAACGCGCTGGCGTTGCACCACGACGTCCGCGAGGTAGCCCCTGCTCTGGACTTCTTTGATCATACCACTGCAGCAACGTTTACGCTGAATAGCGTTATAGAGGCCCGATTGAGCCGGAAATTTGGTTGAATAGCGGAGTCTTACAGCCAATCTTGAATTATTGGGACCAAAGGCAAGTCGGCCGCGGGCATCGGATAGTCCCGCAGCTCCCCTTTGCGCGCCCAGGCGAGCTTCTGCCCCTCGCGCGAGCGCACCACACCCTGCCATTTGCGGCAGGCATAGAGCGGCATCAATAGATGGAAATCCGGATAGGCGTGGCTCGCGAAGGTCAGCGGTGCGAGGCAGCTTTCCTCCGTCGAGACATCGAGCTCTTCAGCCAGTTCGCGGATGAGGCAGGCCTCGGGCGTCTCGCCGGGCTCCACCTTCCCGCCAGGGAACTCCCACAGCCCGGCCATGGACTTCCCCTCAGGGCGCTGGGCCAGCAGCACCCGCCCATCCGGGTCGATCAGCGCAGCGGCGGCCACCAGCACGAGCTTCACGACCGGTAATCCGCGTTGATCTCGATGTAGCGCTTGGTGAGATCGCAGGTGTGCACCACGGCGCCGCCACTGCCGATGGCGAGGTCCACGCCGATCTCGATCTCCTCGCGCTTCATATACGCGGCGGCGGCGGCCTCGTCGTAGCTCGGCGCGCGCCAGCCCGCCTCGGCCAGCACCATATCGCCCAGCCTGATCGTCAGCCTGTCCCGCTCGGCGGGCTCCCCCGCCTTGCCCACGGCCATCACGATCCGGCCCCAGTTCGGGTCCTCTCCGGCGATGGCGGTCTTCACCAGGGGCGAGTTGGCGATCGCGAGGCCGATCTTGCGCGCGGAGGCATCCGTGGCGGCACCGTCCACCACGATCCGCACCAGCTTGGTCGCGCCTTCGCCGTCCTTCACCACCTGGATGGCAAGATCGTGCATCACCGTGCACAGCGCCGCCTCGAAGCCAGGCAGCCGCGAGTCCGCCGCCGCGATCGGCGCCATCCCGGCTGCACCGGTCGCCGCCACCAGCAAGGTGTCGGAGGTCGAGGTGTCGCTATCCACCGTGATGCTGTTGAAGGTCCGGTCGGTCAGACGGCTCACCACCCCCTGCAGCGCGGCCTGGTCGACCGCGGCATCGGTGAAGACGAAGACCAGCATCGTCGCCATGTCGGGCGCGATCATGCCGGAGCCCTTGGCGATGCCGGCGATTCGTACCCGCACGCCGTCCAGCATCACCTCCGATGCGGCGGCCTTGGGGAACGTGTCCGTGGTCATGATGGCCCGCGCCGAGGCTTCGCCCGGCCCAGAACCCAGCCGATCAGCCATCGCCCCGAGGGTC
>JBCBHB010000562.1:0-2562 GCA_038526025.1 Pseudomonadota bacterium | reverse complement strand
CTCGCGCTGCTGGTGTTCCTGCCCATCGCCCATGCGCTCGGCTACGTGATCTACCGCCACGCTGCCGGCTACCCGCGCGAGACGGCGTTCTTCGCGGCCATGCCCGGCGGGCTGATCGAAGCGGTGGCAATGGGGGAAAGGGCGGGGGGCGATGCGGCGACGCTGACGCTCCTGCAGTTCTCCCGCCTCATCCTCTGCATCCTGCTCGTGCCCCTCGGCATCACGCTCTACGAGGGCATGGCGGTGGGCTCGGCCTCGGGTGTCGCCTTCGGGGCGGGGGAGACGCTGGGCTTTGCCGATGCGCTGATCCTGCTGGCCGCCGGCGCGGTGGGGCTGCTGGGCGCCGAGCGGATCGGGATGCCGGCCGCGGTGATCACCGGGCCCATCCTCGCTTCGGGCTTCGTCCATCTCGCCGGGTTTACGCAGGCCGACCCGCCGGCCTGGATCGTCAGCCTCACGCAGCTCATCGTCGGCACTTCGCTCGGCGTGCGGTTCACGGGCTTCCCCCGCGCCTCGCTCGCCCGCGGCATGGCGGCGGCCTCGGCGAGCGTGGGGTTGGCACTTGCCCTGGCGCTTGCCATCGGGCTCGGGCTGGCGGCGGCGGTGGGGGAGGATGCGGAGGCGGTGATCCTCGCCTTCGCACCCGGCGGCGTGGTGGAGATGTCCCTCGTCGCCCTCTCGCTCCAGATCTCGGTGGTCTTCGTCAGCGCCCATCACGTGGCGCGCATTCTCCTCTGCGTGTTCATGGCGAAGGGCGTGCATGCCTGGCTTGTGAAGCATCGCGGCTGGAACGCTGCTGAGACGGGTGCACCGCAGCAAGATTGAATTGACGTCACGCTGTCTCCGCCGCACCGTTCCGCAGGCGATGGATCACGGGGGGGATGTCTGATGGCACCGTCGAACGGCCTTTACACCACATTCGGAATGCTGGCTGGCGTCGGGGCGCTAACCGCTGGAGCCGGCGTCGCCGATGCAGCGCAGTTCCCGGTGACACAGGAGTTCGGCGCAACTGTCGGCGCGTCCGGAGACACTGGGACCGATGATGTTGAGTTCATGGACTTCGAAGGACCCGGCACGCTTGTGGACGTGCTCTTCAACTTCGATGCGGAGGTGTTCGCGTCGAGCGAGTTCTTCAATGGTCAGTTCACGGCCACGTTCGGAGGGTCGACAGAAAACACGGTGCTCTTCACCGAGGAGTTTGCGTCCGAAAGGGGCAACAGCCCAGAGTCGATCTCAGCAAGCAGTTTCAGCGTGATCACGGGGCTCGGCTCGAACAACCTGTCGCTCGAGGAGTTCACGTCAGGGGACTTCACGGTGTTCTTTGTAGCCGAAGCCTTCGGGGAGGACACCGGCAGCATCGCTGGCAGCGCGACATTCACCTACGTGACCGAGATGGGAGAGGTGCCGCTGCCGGCGGCCGGCCTCGGCCTGCTTACGGGGCTCGCCGGCATTGCCGGCCTCACGGTGCTGCGCCGCCGGGGTTGAGCCCCGAACGCCCCGCCGCTAGCCATGGTGGCGTTGCGTAAGGCTGCCGCACCGGCGAGGGGGGATGATGAGCGAGACGGCGAAGACAGCTTCCGAAAACCTGGCGGCGGGGCGGACGGCCATGGCCTTCGGCACGCCAATTTCGAGCTATGAGTGGCCGGCCAGCGAGTCCCTGAACGAGAGCCTGCGCGAGATGATCCTCGCGAAGGAGGCCGAGAGCGGCGGGATCAAGCGTTCGAATGTGGGCGGCTGGCATTCGGAGAACGACCTCCTCGCCTGGGAAGGCCCCGCCATCGAAACCTTCCGCGACCGGCTCAAGAAGTTCTCGAGCGACATCACCGCCGTCCTGCTCTCGGCAGGGGACAACAAGAAGGCAAAGCTCACCTTCTCGATGGAGGCCTGGGCCAATGTCTCGCGCGACGGCAACTACAACAGCGTGCATGACCACCCGATGGCCCATCTCTCGGGGGTATATTACGTGAGCTGCACGGGGCTCGACTCGACCATCCCAACCGCCGGGCGGCTGGAACTGCTCGACCCGCGGGTGGCCATCAACCAGATGCGGCTGAAGGGATCGATCTACGAGGGGCGCTACGTGATCGACCCCGTGCCGGGCCTGATGGTCTTCTTCCCGAGCTGGCTCAAGCACATCGTCCACCCTTATCGCGGGACGGGCGAGCGCATCTCCATCAGCTACAACGTGACGATCCGCGAGAAGAAGCCCGAGCCCGAGTGAGCCGAGCGGCCGCATGCGGCAGCGCCCAGGGCGCTCTCAGCGTAGCCTGTGGAGGCGCACCGCGATCTCGCGGGCGGGGCGTGTGGTGAGGCGGGCGACCGGCCTGACCGCCGCGGCGTCCACCGCCTCGATCCGGTAGCGCCGCAGCATGCTGGCGATGATGAGGCCCGCTTCCATCATTGCGAAGGCGACGCCGACGCAGAGCCGGGCGCCCTGGCCGAAGGGCAGGTAGGCGCCCTGGGGCAGGCTGGCCTCGCGCCCCGGTGCGAAACGGTCCGGGTCGAACCTGTCAGGGTTCTCCCAGAGCGCCTCGTGCCGCTGGATGACCCACGGGCTCACCA
>JBCBHB010000561.1:0-2565 GCA_038526025.1 Pseudomonadota bacterium | reverse complement strand
GACGAGCCCTTCAGGCTTGGCGGGGCTTCCCCCGCCCGGCCCGGCAATGCCGGTGACGGCCACCGCGAGGTCGGCGCGGCTGCGCGTGAGGGCGCCCTTGGCCATCGCCCGCGCCACAGGCTCCGAGACGGCCCCTTGCTGCGCGATCAGCGCCGCCGGCACGCCCAGCATCTCGGTCTTTGCCTCGTTCGAGTAGGTGACGAAGCCGCGCTCCACCACCGCCGAGGAGCCGGGGATATCGGTGAGCACCGCTGTGATGAGACCGCCCGTGCAGCTCTCCGCCGAGCAGACCATCAGCTGTTTCTTGGTGCAGAGCGCGAGCAGGCCCTCGGCCAGGTCTGCGAGCTTGTCAGAACCATCCATGGGCGACCCCTGCTGCAATGGTCGCCAGCATGGCAGCGGCAAGCCCCGCAAAGCAATCGTCTGCCATGATACCCGTGGCGCCTGGCAGGCGCTCGGCCCAGCCGATGGGGCCGGGCTTCCAGATATCGAAGAAGCGGAACAGCAGGAAGGCCGCCACCACGCCGGGCCAGGGCCAGACATGCGCCGCCGCCCCGGTGAGCGTGAGGCCGAGGGAGAGTGGCCAGAGCGCGATGAGCTGACCCGCGACTTCATCGATGACGATGTCTTGCGGGTCTCCGTCGGTCTGCCCCCGTGCTGCCAGCGTTTCTCGTGTCGCCCACCAGGCGAGTGCGACCAGCGCGAGGGTGACGGGCAGGAAGAGCCAGAAGCCGCCGAGCCAGTGGAGGGCCCAGGCGAAGGGCAGGGTCGCGAGGCTCGCATAGGTGCCCGGGGCGCAAGGGAGCTGCCCGATCCCGTAGAGCGTCGCGAAGCGCTCGGCCTGGGTCATTCGGCGTCGCTCCCTGTTGATGCCGGCAGGATGACGGTGGCCGTGGCGATGCAGCCCATGCCTTCCTCGCGGCCGATGAAGCCCATGCGCTCCATGGTGGTGGCCTTGAGGCCGATCCGGCCCGGGTCGAGGCCGAGGATGCGCCCGATCTCCGCGCGCATGGCTGCGGAGTGAGGCCCGATTTTCGGCCGCTCGCAGAGGAGTGTGACGTCGAGATTGGAGATGCGGCCGCCTCGTGCCGCGACGCGTGCACCGGCATGGACGAGGAACACGTAGCTCTCGGCGCCCTTCCACTGCGGATCGGATGGCGGGAAATGGGTGCCGATATCGCCCTCGGCCAACGCGCCGTATATCGCGTCCGCCAGCGCGTGAAGGCCCACATCCGCATCGGAATGGCCGACGAGCCCGTGGCTGTGGGGCACCGCGACGCCGCAGAGCATCACATGATCGCCTGGCCCGAAGCGGTGGACGTCGAAGCCGTGGCCAGTGCGCACATCCATGGGAGGCTCCTTCTCCGCCACGAGCCGTTCTGCGCGGGCAAGGTCGGCCGGCGTGGTGATCTTGAAGTTGTCGGGTTCGCCCGGGACGAGGCGCACCGTGCCCCCCGCCCGGCGAAACACCTCCGCGTCGTCCAGCGCACTCGGCGCCTCGCTGGTGGCCTCGGTGCGATGCGCGGCGAGGATGGCGGCGTAGGGAAAGGCCTGCGGTGTCTGGGCACGCCAGAGGCCGGCGCGCGGGCGCGGTTCGTCGCAGCAGCCCATCGGCGCCGCGTCTCCCGTACCCTCGGCCCAGAGCGCATCGACAACGGGCTCGGCCGCGATGGCGCCCTCGGTGCCCGAGGCCGCATCGATCAGGGCCTCCCAGAGGGTCGGGCTCGCGAAGGGGCGGGCCGCGTCGTGGACCAGCACGATGTCCGGGCCCGCATCCGCGAGGGCTTCGAGGGCGAGGCGCACCGTGTCCGCCCGCTCGGCGCCGCCGGGAACCGGGCTTGCAAGCCGCGTGTCGTCGAGACCCAGCGTGGCCTCTTCGTAGAGGCTCCGGCAGTCCTCGGTGATCGCCGTGAGAACGGTGGTGATCCGCGGGCACGCGAGGGCGGCGTCGAGTGTCCGGCGCAGCACCATCTGTCCCGCGATGCGCTGATACTGCTTGGGCACAGGGCCGCCCATGCGGCGCCCGCGCCCGGCGGCGACGATGACGGCAGCGACCTTCATCTCCCCATCATCCCCTGCACCGCTGTTTCCTGCCCGAGAACGCGCCGGTTTCGGTGGCGTTCTGTATGAGGGTGGGTTGTGCGAGACAAGGGGCAGCGGTTACGGTAAGGCCTCTGCCACGGAAATGAGCATGACACTTAAGATTGGGCATATCGTCATCAAAGAGCCGGTGATCCTTGCGCCAATGGCAGGCGTTACGGACCGACCTTTCCGTGCGTTGGTGTCAGAATTCGGCGTTGGGCTCGTCGTATCGGAAATGGTCGCAAGCCGCGAGATGGTGGAAGCGAAGCCATCGGTGCGCCAGAAGGCGGAGGTCGCGGCCGATGACGGGCTCACCGCTGTCCAGATCGCCGGGCGCGAAGCGCATTGGATGGCCGAAGCCGCGCGGAGGCTTGCGGGCGAGGGCGCGCGGATCATCGACATCAACATGGGCTGCCCCGCGAAGAAGGTCACAACCGCCTCCACAAGGCTGAGCGCGTGGTCCGGCTCGCGCATCAGCGCAGA
>JBCBHB010000560.1:0-2568 GCA_038526025.1 Pseudomonadota bacterium | reverse complement strand
CGCAGGATGCACCGGCCATGGCCGCCCTCATCAACCGCATCATCGACATCGGCGGCACGACCGGCTTCCGCGACCATTTCGATGTGGAGCGGATCATGGCGATCTTCGTGGCGCCGCCCCGTTTCATCAGCTGCTTCATGGCGGAGAGCGGCGGGAAGCTGGCCGGCTTTCAGGGGCTGGTATGGGTCGATCCGGACTGGCCGGAGCCGTACCGCCTGCCCGCGGACTGGGCCACCATCGCCAGTTACGTCGACCCGGACATGCACGGCCGCGGTGTCGGCAGCGCGCTCATGGCCGCTACGCTGGAGGCTGCCCAAACGGCGGGCGCCGCTTATGTCGACGCGACGATACGGCGGGAGAACGCGGGTGGCCTCGCCTATTACGGCCGCATGGGGTTCGAAGACTATGCCGAGATCGACGAGGTGATCCGCAAGCGCCGCATCCCCGCCTGAGCGCGCTTGCAAGTGGTATACCGAACCGCGAAGCTGCGCTCAGGCTCGCCGTCAGATGCGAGTACCCAAGGGAGGATCGCGCCATGGCCGACACGCGCGCGCACAAGAAATTCCGCAGCCAGGAATGGTTCGACAATCCGAACAATCCGGGCATGACCGCGCTCTATCTCGAGCGCTACCAGAACCAGGAATACAGCCGGCGCGAGCTGCAGGGGGACCGCCCCGTGATCGGCATCGCGCAGACCGGCTCCGACCTCGCGCCCTGCAACAAGATCCACGTGTTCCTCTCCGACCGGATCAAGTCCGGCATCCGGGACGCGGGCGGCATCCCGATGGAGTTCCCGGTCCACCCGATCCAAGAGACCGGAAAGCGGCCCACAGCGGCGCTCGACCGGAACCTCGCCTATCTCTCCCTCGTCGAAGTGCTCCACGGCTACCCCATCGACGGCGTGGTACTCACCACGGGCTGCGACAAGACCACGCCCGCGATGCTCATGGGGGCCGCCACCGTCGACCTGCCGGCCATCGCGCTCAATGGCGGGCCGATGCTGGACGGCTGGTGGAAGGGCAAGCGCGCAGGCTCCGGCACCATCGTGTGGGAAAGCCGGCGGCTGCTGGCCGAGGGGGTGATCGACTACGACGAGTTCATCAGCCGCGTCTGTGCCTCCGCTCCCTCCCTCGGCCACTGCAACACCATGGGCACGGCCAGCACCATGAACGCGATGGCAGAGGCGCTGGGCATGTCCCTCACGGGCTCCAGCGCCATCCCCGCGCCCTTCCGCGAGCGCATGGAGATGGCCTACGAGACCGGGCGGCGCATCGTCGAGATGGTCTACGAGGACCTCAAGCCCTCGGACATCCTGACCCGCGCGGCCTTCGAGAACGCCATCCTCACCAACTCCGCCATCGGGGGCAGCACGAATGCGCCGCCGCACCTTCAGGCCATCGCACGCCATGCCGGCGTCGCGCTCGAGGTGAAGGATTGGGAGACGGTGGGCTTCGACGTGCCGCTGCTGCTGAACATGCAGCCTGCTGGCGCTTACCTCGGCGAGAGCTTCCATCGCGCCGGTGGCGTGCCCGCGGTGATGGCGGAGCTGAAGCGCGCCGGCCGCCTCCATGAAGCTGCGATGACCGCCACGGGCCGCACCATGGGCGAGAACCTGGAGGGCCGCGAGAGCGAGGACCCCGACGTGATCAAGCCCTACGAGACGCCGATGCGGGCGGATGCGGGCTTCCTCGTCCTTTCGGGGAACCTTTTCGACAGCGCGCTGATGAAGACGAGCGTGATCTCCGAGGATTTCCGGGCCCGCTTCCTCTCCGAGCCAGGGCGCGAGGGGGTGTACGAGGCCCGCGCCGTGGTGTTCGAGGGGCCGGAGGACTACCACGACCGCATCAACGACCCCGCCCTCGGCATCGACGAGACGACCATCCTCTTCATCCGCGGCGTCGGCTGCGTCGGCTATCCAGGCTCGGCGGAGGTCGTGAACATGCAGCCGCCCGATGCGGTGATCAGGGCCGGTGTGAACCACCTGCCGACCGTGGGGGACGGGCGCCAGTCCGGCACCTCCGAGAGCCCCTCCATCCTGAACGCATCGCCCGAAGCGGCGGTGGGCGGGGGGCTCGCGCTTCTGCAAACGGGGGACCGCGTGCGTCTCGATCTCAACGCCCGCCGCCTCGATGCGCTGGTGGACGAGGCCGAGTGGCAGGCCCGTGCCGACGCGTGGGAGGCGCCCAAGCTCGAGCATCAGACCCCCTGGCAGGAAATCTACCGGACCCATGTGGGCCAGCTTGCCGAAGGGGGCTGCCTGGAGCTCGCCACGGCCTATCAACGCGTGGCCCGCACCCTGCCGCGCGACAATCACTGAACGGAGGGGACGGCCCGATGATGAAAGCGAAACGCATGCTGGTGACCGGGGCCGCGGGTGGCCTGGTCACGCTGATCCGGGACGGGCTGCCTGCACTCTGCGAGGAGCTGGTGCTCTCCGACATCCTGGACATGGGCGAGAAGCGGCCGGGCGAGACCGAACATGTCCTCTGCGATCTGGAAGATGCCGCCGCGGTCGCCGATCTCGTGAAGGGCTGCGATGTCATCCTGCATTTCGGCGGCATCAGCCGG
>JBCBHB010000559.1:0-2571 GCA_038526025.1 Pseudomonadota bacterium | reverse complement strand
GCATCAGGTACTGGCCGTAGCCGTTTTTCTTGAGCGCCTCGCCCAGCGCCATCAGCGCTTCGGTGTCGATCCAGCCCTGCGAGAACGCGATCTCCTCGGGCACGCCGATGCGGCGCTGCTGCACCTCCTCGGTGATCTGTACGAAGGCCGTCGCCTTGGCGAGGCTGTCATGCGTCCCGGTGTCGAACCAGGTGAAGCCTCGGCCCAGGCGTTCGACAAAGAGGTCCCCGCGCGAGAGGTAGACCGCGTTCACATCGGTGATCTCCAGCTCCCCACGGGGCGACGGCGCGATGTTCGCCGCGATATCGAGCACCGAGTTGTCGTACACGTAGAGCCCAGTCACCGCCCAGTCGGACTTCGGCTGGCTCGGTTTCTCCTCGATGGTCTCGGCCCGGCCCTCGCCATCGAAGCTCACCACACCGAACCGCTCGGGGTCGCGCACCTGGTAGCCGAACACCGTCGCGCCACCATCGCTCTCGATGCGGGTAACGGCTGAGCGGATTGCCTCCGTCAGCCCGTGGCCGAAGAAGATGTTGTCGCCCAGCACGAGGCTGACGGGATCGTTCCCGACGAAGTCCCGCCCGATGATGAAGGCCTGCGCAAGACCGTCCGGCGAGGGCTGCACGGCCCACTCGATCCGGATGCCCCACTGGCTGCCATCGCCGAGGAGCGCGCGGAACGCAGGCGCATCGGTGGGCGTGGTGATGATCAGCACCTCGCGGATCCCGCCCAGCATGAGGGTGGAGAGCGGATAGTAGATCATCGGCTTGTCGTAGACCGGCAGGAGCTGCTTCGAGACAGCGCGCGTGACCGGCCAGAGCCGCGAGCCCGAGCCGCCCGCGAGGATGATACCTTTCATACGGAGCTCCTTTCGCGCTCGAGCGTCTCGTCGAGCATCTCAGCGAGGGCGACGCGCCAGTGACGCAGCGCGAGACCATGCACCCGTGCGAGCCGCGCGCAGTCCAGCACTGAATTGGCCGGGCGCTTCGCCGGCGTGGGGTACTCATCGGTGGCGATTGCGGCGACGCTGGGGCGCCTGCCGGTATGGGGCGCCACATGCTCGAAGGTCGCCTCGGCGAGGCCATGCCAGCTCGTCTCGCCCCTGCCGGCGGCGTGGAAGACCCCCCACGCATCGCCTCCCTCGGGCGCCGCGGCGAGCTTCTCGGCAAGCTTCAGGCAGCAGACGGCAAGGTCCCCCGCGAAGGTTGGTGAGCCCTTCTGGTCGGCCACCACGCGCAACGCGTCCCGCTCCGCGCCGAGGCGCAGCATGGTGCGGACGAAGTTCTTGCCCTCCACGCCATAGACCCAGGCTGTGCGCAGGGTGGCGTGGCGCGGGCACCGTTCTGCGACAGCCCGCTCGCCGGCGAGCTTGCTCTCGCCATAGGCGCCGAGGGGGGCTGTCAGGTCGTCCTCGGTCCAGGCACCGTCCTTTGCGCCGTCGAACACATAGTCCGTCGAGACATGGATGAGCGCCGCGCCGTTCTCATGCGCCGCTTCGGCCAGATGGCCCGGCGCCTCCGCGTTCACGGCGAAGGCGGTCGCCCGCTCCTCCTCCGCCTTGTCGACCGCGGTGTAGGCTGCGGCGTTGAGGATGACCTTCGGCTTCAGGCGAGCGACGAGCGCCCGAACCGCCGTACGATCGGTGATGTCGAGATCGCGTCGCGCCACGGCGCTCACGGTCGCGCCCGCCTCCGGCGCCCGGCGCACCGTTTCCCAGCCGAGCTGCCCGGCTGCGCCCGTCACCAGCAGGTCGACCATCAGCTGGCCTTGGCGGTGGCCGAGGCCTGGCCGAGGCCAAGGCGCTGGCCGCCATAGCGCCGTGCCCTGATGGCCTCCCAGAACGTGCGGTTCTCGAGGAACCAGTCGATGGTGCTGCCCAGCCCGCTCTCGAAGCTCTCCGCCGGCGCCCAGCCAAGCTCAGCGCGGATCTTGGAGATGTCCATGGCATAGCGCGCATCGTGGCCCGGCCGGTCGGTCACGAACTCGATCAGCCGCTCCCGCGGCGCCCCATCGGGCAGGCGTTCATCGAGACCCGCGCAGATCGCGCGCACCACCTCGATGTTCTGCCGCTCCGCCTCGCCGCCGATATTGTAGACCTCGCCCACACGGCCGCGACGGCACACCTCCCAGATCGCGCGGGCATGGTCCTCGACGAACAGCCAGTCCCGCACGTTCTCGCCCGTGCCGTAGACCGGCAGCGGCTTGCCCTCGAGCGCATTGATGATGACCAGCGGGATCAGTTTTTCAGGGAAATGATAGGGTCCGTAATTGTTCGAGCAGTTCGTGGTAACCACCGGGAAGCCGTAGGTATGGTGCCAGGCGCGCACCAGGTGGTCCGACGCCGCCTTCGACGCCGAGTAGGGCGAGTTCGGCGCATAGGGCGTGGTCTCGGTAAACAGCCCCTCGGCGCCGAGCGAGCCGTAGACCTCGTCCGTGCTCACATGGTGGAAGCGGAAGGCCGCGCGCCGCGCCTCGTCCTGCCCCTGCCACCAGGCGCGCGCAGCCTCGAGCAGGGTGAAGGTGCCGGTCACGTTGGTGCTGATGAAATCGCCCGGCCCGTCGATCGACCGG
>JBCBHB010000558.1:0-2572 GCA_038526025.1 Pseudomonadota bacterium | reverse complement strand
GACGTCGCCATGCCGATGGTGATCGCCCGCGCCGCCGATTTCGGGCTTAGCGGCTACGAAACCCCGGCGGAGCTCGACACGAACGCCGCGTTCATGGCGCGCATGGAGAGCGTGCGAAAGGCTGCCGGCGAGCGCATGGGGCTGGGCGACGTCACCAAGTCCGTCACCCCGAAGTTCGGCCTCCTCGCGCCGCCCCGCGATGGGGGCACCGCGGCCGTCCGCTACTTCATGCCCTGGAACTGCCACCCCACCCTGGCGGTCACCGGCGCGCAGTGCATCTCCGCCTGCCTGCTCTGCCCCGGCACGGTGGGTGAGGGGATTGGAGCACTGCCGGCGGGCTCGCCCGCCGAGCTTTCGCTCGAGCATCCGATGGGCCAGCTCCTCGTCACGGTGGACTTTGAGCGAGAGGGGGACGCCTTCGAAGTGCGCTCCGCCGGCCTGGTCCGCACCGCGCGCAAACTGGCGGCCGGGGAGGTCTTCGTGCCGAGCAGCATCTGGGCTGGTACCTAGCAAGGCCGGTTTGATTGGTCTCGCAGGCGCTGTCGGATGTACAAGGTGTCGCAAGCCAACCGCGAAAGAGGAGCAGACCGATGAGCTACGAGGATTGCCTGAAGCGCGCGAGCATGGAGCTCGAATCCGCCCGGAACATCATCCGCGACGAGATCCGAAACTACCCCACGCCTGTCTCCGGATGCGATGCGCAGTACAACCATCTGATCGGCACACGGAACGCGATCAGCGCGGCGCTCGAGACGATCAAGACGCCGGCCTTTGTCGCCACGCCCCGCACGCTGGAACCGGGCGCCGGCGTCGAAAGCCGCTGAAGAGCACGGCGGCCGGGCCGAGGCCCGCGCCGCCAGCATTACTGCGAAGGGGCTGGTGTGAAGACGCGCATGGCGATCGGCGCGCCGAGGATCACCACGAAGAGCCGCAGCACGTGGTGCGCAACCACGAAGGCGACATCCGCGCCGACGATGAGGGCAAGCACCGTCAGCTCCGCCTGCCCACCCGGCGCGAAGGCCAGCAGCGCCTCCATGCCCGGCGCCAGCTCGGCAACATAGATCACCTCGACCACGACCAGCGTCAGCACAATGAGCAACAGGCAGAAGCCGGCGGATGCGGCAATGTCGCGCCGGAGCTCTGCCACCGTGATGCCGGTGTACTGGCTGCCGATCCCCATGCCGATGAAGAACTGCGCAGCCCAGATCGCCTCCGCCGGCGGGCGGTTCTCGAGCAGCCCCGCCAGCGTGACGATGGCGGTGACGATCAGCGGGCCCAGGATCGCCGCCCCGAACATGCCTACGCGGCGCGCGCCCTGCCATCCGATGGCGGCGCAGGCGATCATGAGCAGTGTCTCGTACATCGGCACGGTGGAAAGGGGCACGCCGGGCGGGCTCGAGAGATCCGCTGACCAGAACCCTTCGAGGATGAAGGGGAGCGCCACGACGATCACCATCACCCGCGTGGCATGGATGAGCGACAGCGAGCGCACCTTGCCCCCGGCCTCCTCCCCGAAGGCGATCATGTCCTGCAGCCCGCCGGGCATGGAGGCATAGTAGGCGGTCGCGAAATCGTATCGCCAGACCTTCAGGAAGTACGGGATACCAAGCACGGCGATGGCCAGCACGGTGACGGGAACCATCAGCAGCGTCGGCCACATCGCCGGGAAGCTCGCCAACACGGTCGGCGTGAGTGTCGCTCCCACTGCCACGCCGAGGATGGTGCGCATCGCATCGCTGACGCGCTTGTCGCCATGCATCTGCACCCCGGCAATGGCGGCCGCGAGGCAGGCGAAAATGGGCCCGAGGAGCCAGGGCAGCGGCATGCTGATCACGTGGAAGAGGCCGACGCCCGCAAGCGCGATCGCGGCGGTAAGGGCCATGCGCTTCATGGGGCGAGCTTTCGGAGCCGGTAGCGCAGGGAGGCCTGAAGGTGCGCTTCCGCGGCCGCGCCGGCCGCTTCGGCATCGCCGTTCCGCAGGGCATCGATGATGCTGCGATGTTGGGCCACCACCGTCTCGATCCGCGCTTCGTCGGTGTAGGTCGTCGGCCCGAGCAACAGCAGGGAGTTGTTGAGCGCTCGCGCAGCCTCCATCAGGAACCGGTTGCGACCGGCCACGTAAAGGTGACGGTGGAAGGCCTGGTTGATGGCGGCCGCCGTGGCGGGGTTGCCCTGCTCGGCCGCGATCTGCGCGTTGAGATCGTCGAGCGTGTCGAACTCCGCCTCCGAGCCATGCTGCGCGGCGAACTCCGCCGCCGTGCGCTCCAGCACCACGCGCATCTCGTAGAGCTCCACGATCTCGCGCTGTTCGAGGCTGCGGATGACCGCGCCCATGCGCGGGCGGTGCTCCACGATCCCGTCCGCCTCCAGCCGGCGTATCGCCTCGCGCACCGGGGTTCGGGAGAGCTTCAGGCGCTCGCCCACCTCCTCCTCCCGCAGCCGGTCCCCCGGCTTGAAGCGGCCCTCGCGGATAGAGGCGAGCACGGCCTCATACGCCGCCTCACCGCTGGACTTCGTGCTGCTGATGGGGTCGCTCATGCTGGCCTGTTGACTTTTGTATCCAGTCGGATAC
>JBCBHB010000557.1:0-2595 GCA_038526025.1 Pseudomonadota bacterium | reverse complement strand
CGTCATGCGCGAGCTGGACCGCGTCGGCCGGATCGAGCGCGAGGCGCGAGGGCGGCAGACGGAACGCCGCCGTCTCGCGCCCCACCCACGCCTCCATCAGCGCACGGCGGCAGCGTCGTTCGGCCTCCTCGGGCGGCACCGCCATCGGGAAGGACTCGGAGGCGATGCGCGTCGTGTCCACCGTGATGCGCCGCGCCTCGACGAGGGCCGCGTCGTAATCCTCGTCGGCGCGGGCGATCTGCCACTTCAACGCCTGCGGCAGTTCCGTCTCCTGGCCACGCGTCAGTTCCAGCACGTCGCCCTCGCGGGCGGCCACCAGATCGTCGGGCGCAAGCGTGGCGACGGAGGCCCGGCCGCGCATCACGAAGCGGATCACGCCCTCGGTCTCCACGGCGTCGAAGCCGAAGTGGCGCGACAGCGTGGTGATTGAGGCGCGCGGGCTTTCCAGCGCCGTGATGGCGTAGCCCTCGACCGCGCCCCAAAGCCCGGTGACGTCGATCCTCGCCTCGGGCAGGCCCGCGCGCAGACAGAGATGCCGGACGAGGGCCGCCAGCGACACCGCGCCGAGCCGCCCGGTCAGCCAGTGGCCGAGCCGCCAGTTCGCCCCATCCGTCCAGACGTCAGTCAGCGCCGGGAAGAACGGATAGGGCCGCGCGTCCCATGTCCAGGCGGCGCATTCCGGCACATGCACCATGCGGGCACCGTAGACCGAGGACAGCGGGTTGTTCGCCTGCGTGCCCCACCAGAGATACGTCGCCTCGAGATAGGCGCGCTGGATGGCATCATCCCGCCAGCCCCGCGAGAAATGCGGCGTGAAGCTCTCCGACGACTTCTGGTCGAAGAACACGTTGGGCTGGTTGGTGCCCCGGTCGATGGCGGGACAGCCGAGCTCGGTGAACCAGATCGGCTTCGACTGCGGCGCCCACGCGGTCGGCGTGCCGCTCTCGACCCCGCCCGGGCGGTCGTAATGCGCGTTCGTCCACCAGGCGCGCAGATCCTTGTAGCGGAAGACCCATGGCTTGGCGGCCGCGCCATCCGTGATCTGGGTACGGACCTGTGCGGAGCGATCCGCCGCGCTGGCATAGAACCAGTCGAAGCCTTCGCCGCCCGCGATGTTCGCCTGCAGGTAGGCGCGGTCGTAGATCGCGGGCCAGCCCTCGGCCGCGTCGGCATGCTCGAACCCGTCGCGCCAGTCCGACAGCGGCATGTAGTTGTCGATGCCGACGAAATCGATCTCCGGGTCGGCCCAGAGCGGATCGAGGTGAAAGAACACGTCGCCACTGCCGTCGCCCGGCTGGTGCCCGAAGTATTCCGACCAGTCGGCGGCGTATCCGATCCTGGTGCCTGACCCGAGGATCGAGCGCACATCCGCGAGCAGATCCCGATACGCCTGCACGGCCGGATAGGTGCTGGCGCCCGAGCGGATCGTGGTCAGCCCCGGCATCTCCGTCCCGATCAGGAAGGCATCGACCCCGCCCGCCGCCGCGCAGAGATGGGCGTAGTGCAGCACCATGCGCCGCAGTCCCCAGTCGCCGGATGGGCCGGTCCACGAAACCGATTGTCCCGAAACGCTGAAGCTGGCGGGCGTCGCCGCGCCGAACAACGCCGTGACCTGCGTGGCGGCCGTGGCAGTCTTGTCCACGGTCCCAGCGAACCCCGCAGCCGGAGAACAGGTGATCCGGCCGCGCCAGGGGAAGGCAGGCTGGCCCGTCTCTGCGGCGTTGTCGGAATACGGGTTCGGCAGGCTGTTGCCGGGCGGCACGTCCATCAGGATGAACGGGTAGAAGGTCACGCGCAGCCCGCGGGCCTTCATCTCCTGGATCGCCTGCACGACGGCGAAGTCGGACGGCGTGCCGCCATAGACCGGGCGGTCCTGATCGTCGCGGCTGACGAGGAAGGCGCTGGCCCGGCTCACGCCGTTCACCGACCAGCTGGCGGGCGTGGTCGATTTGGCCGACACCTCGACGCCGGGCCGCACCTTGCAGGACCCCGCGCGCAGGTCGTCGCCGAACCAGGCGACGACGAGGCTGACGCTCTCGACCGCAGGGGCCATCGCCTGCAGCCGGTCGAGCGCTTCCACCATGTCGGTGGAGTCGGCCAGCGCGTTCAGGTTTTCCGGCACCGTGGCGCCGCCGTCGGTCTTGCGGATGGCCTGCGTGGCGTAGGTGAACTCGCCTGAGGCCGGGATCATGGTGACGGCGCGGGTCAGCCCCTCGGCGGTGTCGGGATCGGCAAGCGGACGGAACACCTCGAAGGACAGCTGCGGCAGGCGGTTGCCGTAGGTCGAAAGCGCCAGCTCCTCGAAGACGACATAGGCGGTGCCGCGATAGGCAGGCGTGCTCGCCGCGCCCATCTTCGCGGCGATGAACGGATCGGCAGACTGTGCTTCGTCGCCCGGATACCAGCGCCAGGTGACGCCGGAGAGGTCCATCGGCTTGCCGTCAGCCCAGATGCGCCCGATCCCGGTGATCGGACCTTCGCAGAGAGCAACGGCGAAGCTGGCATAGTAGAGATACTCGGTCGTCTTGACCTTGCCGCCCCCGCCACCCTTGCCGCCGCCCTGCGTGGTGGTCTTGGTCTCCTCGCGGAACTCCG
>JBCBHB010000556.1:0-2595 GCA_038526025.1 Pseudomonadota bacterium | reverse complement strand
AGCCGCTAAGCCCGAAATCGGCGGCGCGGGCGATCACCATCGGCATGGCGACGTCCATGCAGCTCACCTCGACGCCCTCCACAGTCTCCCGGCGCGCACCGGTCGGGAAGAGGCCGCTGGTCATGCTGCCTACCGTCTCCATGAACTGAAGATCGATGGGCGCCGCGCTGCCCGGCACGCCGTCGATCGTGGCGTCCCCCTCGTAGCTCACGGTGCCGCCGGGCGTTTGGACACGGGCGCTGACCTTCGTGCCGGTGTTTACCGCGCGGTTGCGAACATCCGTGGTCTCGCCCTCGGCGCCACAAGCCCCATCTCGATCGCAGCGGGGCCGACGCCCACGAGGATGTTGCCGCAGCTTGGTTTGAAGTCGACTAGCCGGTCCTCGACGCTCACCTGGGCGAAGAAGTAGTCCACATCCGCCCACTCGTCCTCCGAGGGCGAAAGCATCGCGACCTTCGTCGTCACCGCCGTGCCGCCGCCGAGACCGTCGATATTGATCGGATGGCCCGAGCCCATCATGGCGACGAGCACCTTGGCGAGTTCATCCCGGTCCGCTGGCAGATCGGCACGGTTGAGGTAGGGGCCCCGCGAGGTACCCCCCCGCATGAAGAGGAAGGGGATCGAGGTCTGGCTCACGGGTGCCCTCCTTTCGAGCAATCGGCGCGCCTAAGTCAGCGGCCAGGGCAGGCGCACATACTCCTGCAGCAGCCCGGGCGGAAAGTCCCGGTTCAAGAGCCACGCCATGGTGCAGATAAAGGCGATGCCCGCGAGCGTATAGGCCCCCGCGAACTGCCAGTCCCGCCGCGCGCGGAAGCGGATGAAGAGCAGCAGGAAGACTGCGAGCGCCAGCACGAAACCCACGAGGGACGTGAGGATCAAGAGCCCGGCGAACCAGGCGAGCGTGGGCCACAGGCCATGCGCGTTGTTCTCGGAGTTCCCCGCCTCGCGATCCGCAAAGAGCGCATGGGTCTCCGGCCGCATCATCATCTGGACGAGGAGCACAATGGCCCCAACAAGGGCGACGCCACCCACGAAGAGCGGGAACACACGGTCGGCCGCCGCATAGTCGGGGATCGTCGCGGCATCGACGAAGGCCACCGCGAGATAGGCGAGGATGGCGAGCAGGAAGACCAGCGGTGCCCGCTTCGCACCCGAGCCCACGGCGCCCTCGGCCATGATCGCCTTCGCCTGGCGAAGACCCACCACCACTGAGACGATGGTGATGATGAGGAGCACGATCACGATGGGCGAGCTGATGTAGTCGATCCCCTCCTCGAACCCCTTGCGGAAGCGGGACTGGGCGATCTGCACCGCCTGGTTGGCATAGGTCTCCGCCGGGTTGGAGAGAACGAAGCCGATGAGGAAGGCGGGGCGCGACCAGTCGAACCGCCGCATCAGAATGCCGAGAAGGCCGAAGCCGAAGAGCGCCACAAGATCCATCAGGCTCTGGCCGGACTGGAAGGCCGCGAACGAGATGATCATGAAGAGGAACGGCGCGAGCAGCCCGAACGGAATGGTCGTGAGCCGCGCAATGCCGCCCGACGCCGCGATGCAGATCAGCGTGCCGACCACGTTCGCGAGCGCTAGCATCCAGACGATGGCGTAGGTGATGTCGAGATTGTTGTTGAGCATCGAGGGGCCGACCTCGATCTGCCCCGAGCCGAGCAGCGCAATGGCGCCGATGAACACCGCCATGGAGCCCGAGCCGGGGATCCCGAACAGGAGCGTCGGCACGAGCCCGCCGCCTTCCTTGGCGTTGTTCGAGCTTTCCGGGCCGATCACACCTCGGATCTCGCCCGAGCCGAAGGTCGATTTGTCCTTCGTGCTCTGCACGGTGTGGCCGTAGGCGATCCAGTCCACCACCGAACCGCCAAGGCCCGGTATTACGCCGACAAACACGCCGATGATCGAGCAGCGGACGGAGAGCCAGATATTGGCGAACCAGTCCCGCACGCCGAGCAGCCAGCCGCCGCCGAGCACCGCGCGGTCCGAGATCGTCCGGTCCTGCCGCAGAAGCGCGATGATCTCCGGGATGGCGAAGATGCCGAGGCCGACGATGACAAGTTTAAAGCCATCGACGAGATACGGAATGTCGTAGGTGGCCATGCGCAGCTCACCCGCGCTGTCCCCCTCGCCGATCGTGCCGACCATCAGGCCGAGCCCCGCGGCGACGAGCCCCTTGATCGCGACGCGACCAGCGAGGATTGCCACCATCGAGAGGCCGAATACCGTGATCATCAGGAGCTCCGGCGTCCGGAATTCCAGCACGATGGGCCGGGCGATGATGACGAAGAAGGTGAGCGCAAAGGCGCCGAGCAGGCCGCCGAAGAGGGAGGCGGCGAAGGCTGCTGAAAGTGCCCGCGCTGCCTGGCCCTTCTTGGCCAGGGGAAAGCCGTCCAGCACCGTCGCCTGGCTCGCAGACGAGCCGGGGATACCCATGAGAACAGAGGCAAAGGTGTCGGAGGTGGGCACCACAGCCACCATCCCGATCATGAGCGCAAGGCCCAGCACCGGGTCCATGCCGAACATGAAGGGCAGCAGCAGCGAGAGCCCGGCGATGCCGCCGAGGCCCGGGAACACCCCGATGCAGAGGCC
>JBCBHB010000555.1:0-2612 GCA_038526025.1 Pseudomonadota bacterium | reverse complement strand
GATGATCTCGACGCCCGCGCTCTCGGAGATGCTAGCGGCGGTCACCACGCCTGGGCCCGTGGCGGAAAGATGCAGGCGTTTCGGCCCGTCCCCTTCCATCTTCACGGCGAGGCCCTTGAGGTTCAGGACGATATCGGTCACGTCCTCGCGCACGCCGGCAACCGAGGAGAACTCGTGGAGCACGCCGTCGATCTGCACCGCCGTCACGGCCGCGCCCTGGAGCGAGGAGAGAAGGACCCGGCGAAGCGCATTGCCGAGCGTGAGCCCGAAGCCCCGCTCCAGCGGCTCGGCCACAGCGGTGGCGATCCGCTCCGGGTCGTGCCCCGGCGCGGTCTCCAGCTTCTGCGGCTTGATCAGGTCCTGCCAGTTCTTGTGGATCATGGGTGTCTCCTCTATTCCCGCGGCGCCCCGATCCGGCTGGGCGACGCACCCGAGGAAAAACGAACGGACCCGGAGCCTTTTGGCCCGAGCCCGCCCGCCAGACATGCTCTCGGGCAGCACAGCGGGCGCCCAGGCGCCGCGCGCTGCCTTATGAATCAGACGCGCCGGCGCTTCGGCGGACGGCAACCGTTGTGGGCGATCGGCGTGACATCCCGGATCGCGGTGATCTGGAAGCCGACCGACTGCAGCGCGCGCAGCGCCGACTCGCGGCCCGAGCCCGGGCCCTGCACCAGCACCTCGAGGGTGCGCATGCCGTGCTCCTGCGCCTTCTTGCCCGCATCCTCGGCCGCAACCTGCGCGGCGTAGGGCGTGGACTTGCGCGAGCCCTTGAAGCCCATCATGCCGGCCGAGGACCAGCTGATCGCGTTACCCTGCGCGTCCGAGATCGTGATCATCGTGTTGTTGAACGACGAGTTCACGTGGGCGACGCCCGAGCTGATATTCTTGCGTTCCTTGCGGCGCGGAGCCGCACGCTTTTCACGAGCCATGGGACCTTACTTCTTCTTGCCGGCGATCGGCTTCGCGGGACCCTTGCGGGTGCGGGCATTGGTGTGGGTGCGCTGGCCGCGCACGGGCAGGCCGCGGCGGTGGCGCAGGCCACGGTAGCAGCCGAGATCCATCAGGCGCTTGATGTTGACCGCCACCTCGCGGCGAAGGTCGCCCTCCACCTGGATGTTGGCATCGATATGCTCGCGGATCTGCAGCACCTCGGAGTCCGAGAGCTCGTTCACACGGCGCTCCTCGGCCACACCCACCGCCGAGCAGATCTGCTTCGCGGTCGTGTCACCGATGCCATGAATGTAGGTCAGCGCGACATGGACGCGCTTGTTCGTCGGTATGTTAACGCCTGCGATGCGGGCCAATGTCCGTGCTCCGTCTTCTCTCTTGCGCCCCGCCTGCCCGGGGACTTACCCTCTCCGTGCGGGCCGATGGCCCTGCCGAACCGGATGGTTCGGAAAACCTCATGTGCGACCAGCGCGTGCGGGTGCCCTCGGTTGGCGCCTTCGCCTGCCGAGGCGCGCGAATATACGCGCGGCGCCCTGCGGGTCAACCCTTCCATGGCCCTTTTGGGACATGCTTTTTTCACTGATCGTGCCGGCGGCCTGCGCCGGCACGCATCGAGCCGCCGATCAACCGTCGACGCGGGCGTCCAGCGCGTCCTCCATCGCGGTCGTCACGGCATCGATGTCCGCCATGCCGTCCACGGTCACGAGCTTGCCTGCACCCTGGTAGTAGTCGATGAGCGGTGCGGTGTCGGCGTGATACGCCTTGAGGCGCTCGCGCACCGTCTCGGCATTGTCGTCCGCCCGGCGCTTGAAGTCGCTGTGCCCGCAAACGTCGCACACACCCTCGACCTTCGGCTGCTTGAAGCTGTCGTGGTAGCCCTCGCCGCAGTTGCCGCAGGTGTAGCGGCCGGACACACGCTCGACCAGCGCCTCGTCGTCCACCTCCATCGAGATCACGGCGTCGAGCACCATGTCCTTCGAGGCCAGCAGATCGTCGAGCGACTTGGCCTGCGCGGCGGTGCGCGGAAACCCGTCGAAGATCACGCCGCCCGAACAGTCCGGCTGATCGAGCCGCTCGGAGACGCAGCCGGTGACGATCTCGTCGGAGACGAGCTTGCCCGCCTCCATTACCGCCTTCGCCTGGAGGCCCACCTCCGTGCCCTCCTTCACGGCCGCGCGCAGCATGTCGCCCGTGGAAAGCTGCACCATGCCGCGGCGCTCCACCAGCCGGCGCGCCTGGGTGCCTTTGCCTGCGCCCGGGGGCCCGAGAAGAATGATGTTCATGGCTGTCCTCCCAGTATGGCCCGTGCGCCGGGCTCTCAGGTTCGCCGCTTGCCGCGGATCTTCGATTTCTCGATCAGCCCCTGGTACTGGTGCGCGAGCATGTGGCTCTGCACCTGGGTGATCGTGTCCATGGTGACGCTAACCACAATCAGCAGCGATGTACCGCCGAAATAGAACGGCACGGCCAGCTCCGATATCAGCAACTCCGGCAAGAGGCAGACGATCACGAGATAGATCGCACCGATGACCGAGAGACGCGTCAGCACATAGTCGAGATACTCCGCAGTCTTCTTGCCCGGCCGGATGCCCGGCACATAGCCGCCATGCTTCTTCGTGTTCTTCTACACCGCCGTGGTGTTCAACCCGGACGATGTGGCGGAC
>JBCBHB010000554.1:0-2621 GCA_038526025.1 Pseudomonadota bacterium | reverse complement strand
AAATAGGCATCCCCCGGCGCGAGCAGCATGTCCGCACCCGCGATAGCGGCGCGCTCCATGCCGAACTGGAGGAGACGATCGGGGTCAAGCGGGCTGCGGATCCGCCGGGCGATGAGCTCCACCGTATTGTGGAGCCGCACGGCGACAGGCGGCATGCCACCCTGCCCCGCTTCGGCGAGGCTGTAATAGGCTGGACCGCAATAGTCGTAGAACTCCACCATATCGATGGGCGTGGTGCTGGAGAGCGCCTTCAGGGCCAACGCGAAGCGGGCCGAGCGCCGCTGCTCCGGATCGGCGAAGCTTACCCCCTCCAATGCAGCGCCGGCCGGGCCCACCAGCAAGTCGTCGACGAGATGTACTGCAAGCCGGTCGCCATTCACGAAGCCGAGGCGCACCTCGTGGCGGATCCTCTCAACCTCGTGGCGCTGCATGTCGACCAGCAGCAGCACCGTGTAACCGCGGCGGAGCAGGCTCGCCACCGTGTGATGCAGCAGGATGCCCGTACCCCCGGCCGTGGCCGGATAGAACTCGAGCGCAACGAAGGCGATCGTGCCCTTGGCCCCCGCCTGAGGCGCAGGCCCCGGCGCAGCCGGCGCCCCGCCCATGCCCGACGCCTTCACCGGCCTGTTGCTTTCCGCCATGCCACCCTCGCGCCGCCGACTTCTTCAGCGGCGCTAACCATGGGGCAGAACGGTAAAGGAGCGGTTTGCGAAAGGCGCCTACCCGACCCGAAAAGCCTCGCCCTGCGTGACCAGTCGGTAGCCGCCCCTCTCGGTGAGGATGAGACGCGGCTCGGTCGGGTCAGTCTCCATCTTTCGACGCAAGCGGTAGATATGCGTCTCGAGCGTGTGGGTGTTGACCTTGGCGTTGTATCCCCAGATCTCCACGAGGAGCGCCTGACGCTCAACCGTCGTCCCGCGCGCACGGTGCAGTTGACGCAGAATCTCCACCTCCTTGCCGGTGAGGCGAACACGGGCTCCGTCGCTGGCGGTCAAGGTCTTCTTCAACGGCACAAGCTGGTAGGGGCCGATCATCAAGGTCGCCCCCTCCGAGCCTTCGGCGTGCCGCAGATGGGCGCGGATGCGGGCCAGCAGCGCAGCGTCGGAACAGCGCCCCGGGAAAACATCGTTTGCGCCGGCATCAAAGGCGCGGACCGTGACCATGTCCTGCGCCGCACCCTCGCCATCGAGCAGGACCAGCAACGGACACAGGACACCCTGGCTGCGCAGCGCTCGAAGCAGCGCGACGGGACCCGGCGACGGCAGGATCGAGCCGATGATCACAAGGTCGAAGGGCTCGCTCAGCGCGCGCCGCAAGCCTTCCTCCGGCTCGATGGCTTCGAAGACATCGATATCGTCGCCTTCGAGCAGGGCTGCGCCGAGCCGCTGGCGGACATTCTCGGCGGCATGGATGACCAGCACGTGCTTCAGAGGGCGACTGAACGTCGCCGGCGCCGCCTGCGATCCACCAGCGGGCATGCTCATGGGGCCGCTCGGTCGCGTCCGGAACGGGGTCTCGAGGTTCACGCGATGTCCTCCTCTGGCAAGGCAGGGGCCGACGACGAGGCGCAGCTCTCCCGCAATCTTCGCCCAAAGGATCGACACCTGCGGCAGAGAAGTCTTTCGCAATCCTGCTCAATTCTTAACAGAATTCTATAGTTTGAGTTTATGGGTTTCATAGTCGCGGTGTATTGCCCGTTGCCGCGATCGATTGTGATTAGCGACAAGTTGGAATTTTGATTTGGCGCGACAAGCCGCGAACACTAACATCGCTCAAAATCGTGAAAGAGGGCGCGGGTGACGCAGCACTTCGTTGAGGACATCGCGCGAATCTCTGCCGCGACCCGGAAGAACCCGGCGGTCGTCGCCCCACCCGGCGGCGCCGAGGCGCTTGGCATGGCGCTGTGGGTCTGGGACAGCGGCGACGAGGCGGCACTGCACACGGCGCATCATCACCGCATCGCGTTCGAGGTCCCGCGGGAGGGCGCGTCCGACGGCGGAACTGGTCTCGAGGCCGCGGTCCGACGGCACGGGTGTCGCCGCGTCGCGGTTACGCCGGCGGGCATGTCCCATGGCTGGCGCATGGAGAAGGACGCGGTTGCGCTGGGGCTCTACCTCGATCCGCAACACCTGAACGCGCTCGCGGCAAAGGAACTAGGCCAAACGGCACCCTTCACGATCGAGCGCAGCACCGCTTTCGACGCTCAGTTGCTTGGTTTTCTGCAGATCGCGTCGGCCGAGGATGGCGCGCTCTTCAGGCAGAATGCGATCATACGGGAAGCGTTGGCGGAGGCGCTCTGCACCACCCTCATTCATGCGCACGCGCCACGGGCAGCGAACCCGGAACCGCAGCCGCCTGCCCTCCGCGACCCGAGGCTCCAGCGCGTCGTCGCGTTTATCGAGCGCAGGCTCGACCGGCAGTTTCGGGTAAGCGACCTCGCCGAGATCGCCGCGATGAGCCAGTTCCACTTGATGCGCCAGTTCCGCGCTGAAACCGGGCGAACGCTCGGGCAATATGTGCTGGAGCGTCGGATCGCCCGGGCAACGATGTTGCTCGAGCGGAGCGATCTTGCGCTGGTGGAGGTCGCCGTCGCCTGCGGCTTCAGCTCGCAAGGTCATTTT
>JBCBHB010000553.1:0-2636 GCA_038526025.1 Pseudomonadota bacterium | reverse complement strand
ACGATCTTGCGGCGGGGCGGGGGGCAGGCGCAACGCTCGGGGCAGGCAGATCCGCCCGGCGCGCCTGATCGGCGGCCAGCGCCTCGGCCAAGATGCGCCCGGCCTCCACCCCGTCCGGCAGCGCCCGGAGCATCGGGCGCGGCTTCGTCCAGCACCAGGGCTTGCTGTTGGGCCAGATATGCCAGAGGCCGAGGCTGTGAGGGCCGGTGAGGCCGAGGACGAGGTCTGCCGTACCGTCCCCGCGCTTGGCCATGTCGAGGCTGCCGATCTGGGTGAAGGGCAGGTTCACCGACATGTCCATCGCCAGCCCGAAGCGCAGCACAACCCGCCGGTTGGTGACGGTATAGACCGTCTGCCGCGCCGTGGCCCAGGCGATCAGGGTGAGCACGCCGAGGGCGATGAAGACCAGCGTGCCCTGGATCAGCAGCTGGCCGGTCGCCTCCGCGAGGCTGGCCCGCCCGGCGATGAGGCCTGCCAGGTTCCAGGCGAGGACGAGGCCGAACCAGCCCGCCAGCAGGCGCGAGGCCGCGCCGCGAAGCGCCAGCGCCTTCCAGGAAGGCGCACCCTGCCACAGGATGCGCTCGCCCTTGGGCAGGAGCGCCGGGAGCCCCCGGATGGGCTCGGACCTGAAATCGTCGTCATGCGGCATGGCGGCCTCCGGCAGTGATGGGCTTGGCGCCCGCTAGCGGACCCGGGGCGAAGGCCGCCCCGGGGTACTCTCGTGGCTCAGAGCAGCGGCTCGGTGCGCGAGGTGAAGGCGTAGAGCGTGCCGCCGGTGAAGTAGGCCATCACCTGGTCCTCCTCGCGGAGCGTGATCTCGTCCGCGGCCTTGATGCTGGGCGCGCGGAGGAACTGCTCGGCAGTGACGGAGCGGACCTGCAGGATGCCGTCCTGCGCGATCACGAGGCTGAGGTTGTAGGGTACGAGCTTCAGGCCCGCCGATGTCTCGACCTCGAAGTAGCGGATGATCTGTTCCGCGCGGTCGACCCAGATCTCGGCGACCTGACCCACCACCTCGCCATCGGCGCAGACGACATTGAAGCCGCGGGGGTCGCTGTCGATCGCGGCCACCTCGAACTCGTCGTCGAAGCGCATCGGCCGGATGCGGGGCTCGCCCATGAAGTTCTTGTCCGGCCATTCGGGGCGGAGGGCATAGGCGGCGGGGCCCACACCGTCGACCAGCGGGTCGCCCTTGGGTGCGATCGGGGCGCCGGTGAAGGCGTTCGTCGCCTCGGCCTTGAGGTCGTACTCGTTCTGCGGCTCGGGGACGGTGATCGTGCTGCCGTCTCGCCGCAGGAAGGTCTTCGGCTCGGGGCGGGGGAAGATGAAGGCCTTCGAGATCGGCTTGCCGTCGATCTCGGAGATGGCCGGGTAGCCCTCCCGCATGCCCTCACGCACGAGATAGATGACCAGGACCGCGAAGAACGCCCAGAAGACGTAAAGTGCGACCTGGGCCGCATCGATGGTGCCGACGATATAGTCTTCCATGGAAACCTCCCTGGGCTCTCAGGCGGGGAATTCGGTCAGGCCGAACTCCCCGGGGGTGCGGGCTCGCTCGGTTCCGCGGCGGCGGACAAGCGGGCCGATGGCGACGAGAGCGGCGAAGAGGAGGCCGATCTCGAGGTGATAGACGACGCCATATCCGGCGGCGGCGTCCGTGAAGGCGGGGCCGAGACTGCCGGTCTCGGCCAGGGCGGCGACGCCGTCCCGAATGAAGCCGCCAAGCGCGATGGCGACGCCGGCGGCGGTGGCCTGTACGGCGCCCCAGGCGCCAAGCGCGAGACCCGCGGCGCCCGTGGCCCGGTCGCTCTGCGAAAGGTCCATCGCGGCCGTGAGGGTGCCGACGGCGAAGAGCCCGGCGCCGAGGCCGATCATGAAGGAGCCGACGCGGAAGAGCAGGGCGGAGCCCAGGGGGGCGGCGAAGATGACGGCGGAGAAGGCGAAGACGCCGAGCACGGCACCCCAGGCGGCGATCCGGCAGGGGTCGCCCGACCGGCCGAGCCAGCGCGCGGCCCAGGCGAAGCCCAGCAGCGAGCCGAGCGCGAAGATGGCGGTGAGCAGCGTGGTGGCGCTGACGCTGAGGCCGAGCACCTCACCGCCATAGGGCTCGAGCAGGATGTCCTGCATGGTGAAGCCCGCGGTGCCGAGGCCCGTGGCCACCAAGAGCCGCCCGGCGCGCCCGCCGGCAAGGAAATCGGCCCAGGCTTCGGCGAAGGGCGGGCGCGGCGCCTTGGAGCGGGTGAGATGCGGCTTCAGCACCTCCTGCTTCCAGAGCGCGATGAGGTTGAGGGCCAGGGTGGCCAGCGCCGCGCCCTGCACCACGCGGATGAGGGTGAGCTGGCTGAAATCGGCCAGCAGCGCGCCGAAGACAGCCGCACTGCCCGCCATGCCAACGAGGAGCATGACGTAGAGGAGGGCGACGACGCGGGGCCGGGTTTCCTCGGGCGCAAGATCGGTCGCGAGCGCGAGGCCCGCCGTCTGCACCGTGTGCAGGCCCGCGCCGGTCATGAAGAAGGCCAGTGCCGCCGCCGCGGGGCCGACCCAGTAGGGGCCCGTCGTGTCGCCCGAGAGGAGGATGAGGGCGAAGGGCATGATCGCGAGTCCGCCCCATTGCAGCAGCGTGCCCCACCAGAGAT
>JBCBHB010000552.1:0-2637 GCA_038526025.1 Pseudomonadota bacterium | reverse complement strand
TCGTCGACGGCGCGCTTCGCGCTTCCGCGGCCCTCCGCCATCAGCGCCGCCACCGGCAGGGCGCCGAGAGGCAGGCTGGTGCTCCGGTCGCCCACGTTCTCCCCGAGCACTTCCGCGATCTCCAGGCTGCCGCCGCCGATATCGCCCACCAGCCCATGTGGCCGGTGAAAGCCGGCGATCACCCCAAGGGCGGCGAGGCGGGCCTCCTCGTCTCCTGCCAGCAGCTTCGTGCGCAGGCCGGTGCGTGTCTCGATCCCGTCGAGCAGCATGCCGCGATTGGGCGCCCCGCGCACCGCTTCGGTGGCCAGCACGTCGATGCGGCTGGCACCCATGGCCTGCGAGATGGCGTGGAAGCGGCGTACGCTGCGAATGGCATGATCGATGGCGCCTGCGGCAAGTCCGCCATCCGCTGTGCGGTCTGCACCCAGCCGGCACAGGGACTTCTCGTTGAAGCGCGGGAAGGGAGCGCGGCTGAGAGCGTCGTAGACGACGAGCCGGACTGAGTTGGACCCGATATCGATGACCGCCACTGGCGCGTCCAAGGACGATGCCACGGGCGCTTCGCCCGCCGCCATGCGTGCCGCCTCCGGTTCGCGGCACTGTTCGGCACCGGCATCCATGGGGGGTGACCTAAAGCTTGGCTGCCTCGGCGGCAAGGCGGGTGATGCCGTCCCAGTCCTGTGCGGCGACCATGGCCTTCGGTGCCACCCATGAGCCGCCGACGCAGACGACGTTGGACAGGGCCAGATAATCCGGCGCGTTGACGATGCCGATCCCGCCTGTCGGACAGAAGCTGAGCCCGGCAAGGGGGCTTGCCCATGCTTGCAGTACCGGCACCCCGCCATTCGCTTCCGCCGGGAAGAACTTCAGATGGTCGAGCCCCAGCTCCGCCGCTGCCATCGCTTCGGATGGCGTCGCCACGCCCGGCAGGAGCGGCAGCCCCACTTCTCCGGCCGTGTCGAGCACGCTTGGCAGGAAGCCGGGGGAGACACCAAACCGCGCCCCGGCTGCAACCGCGGCCTGCACATCGGCGGACGAGCGCAGCGTGCCGGCACCGACGAGCGCCTCTGGTGCCGCGTCCGACATCGCACGGATGGCGTCGAGCGCTGCGGGTGTGCGTAGCGTGACCTCGAGGACAGGGAGCCCACCCGCAACGAGCGCCTTCGCAAGCGGCGCCGCGGTTGCCGCGTCATCGATGACCAGGACGGGGATCACCGGGGCGAGGCGGCAAATCTGGGCAATGGCGGTCATTGGGCTCTCCTTTTACCAGCGGCCAGATCAAGACCTGAGACGAAGGTTCTGACAAGCGCTGCGATCGCCTCGGGGAGATCGGGTTCCAAAGACGCACGACGAGAACCACCACTTGCCCGGTGCACTCGGAGCCGCCGTTGGCGACTTCGCGGAGCACCACAATCATCGCCGCGTTCACGAGAGCCTCGGCAACGTCACGCCGGCTGACGTCTTTTTCGGCGGGGCGCCCGCCATCCTTGCGGAGCGACGATGGATCAAGGAAGAAACGATTCGACCGCGCCGCCTGCTCAACCAGAGCCGCGCCGCCTAGTCTCGGAACACCGGAGCCAGACCCTCCAGATTGTCATGGCATCCGATGTCCCAAGTTATCTGACGACGGACACCCACGCCGATGCTGCCCCGATTGCCGTAGCGAGCTTCGGGCGCCATCTCGGCAATCGGAACGTGCCTTCGACCAGCAGCGCGTATGCCCATACGATCTGCAAGTGGCGGAGGGCTGAGAAGCCGGGCTCGTCGGTCGGCTCATCCATGTGCGCGGACGAATGAACCAGAGGGCGATGCTCGGTAGGGTCGCGCTTCGCCCAACCACCCGCGAACGATGCGGCCCAGCTTCCGTGATCGGCGTTCCGCCCCTGCGGATGACGGGTTTCGCCTCTCCTCGATCCATCATCTGTGGCGTGCATGAGGTATCCGATGCAGCGTGGCGGCGGGTCGGTTGTGTGGCCAGCGGTGGCGGAGGATCGAGGATGGCAGGTTGTTCATGGGCCCTCGGCGCTTTGACGCCAGAGTGTGGGGACGCGCAGGCAGTGCTCCGCTTCGTCGCTTGGGGCATGACCCGCCGGGGTGACCGTACAAACGACAGGCTGATCGACCGGGGACGGCGCGGGCGTGCCGGCCAGCAATGCCGGCCGAAGGCTGCGCGCGGGGTTCGGGGGAGGGCGGGTCACTTGGCTGCTCTTGCGGCGGCGGCGCTTGCGCTGATGACGCCGGTAGCCTCGGCGACGGAACCCGATCGGCCCCGCATCGGTCTGGTCCTAGGCGGGGGCGGTGCTGCCGGCGTCGCCCATGTTGGTGTCGTCCAGGCGCTCGAGGAACTTGGGATCAGGCCCGACGTGATCGCAGGCACGAGCATGGGGGCCATCGTGGGCGGCCTCTACGCGGCGGGGTTCACGCCCGAGGAGCTCAAGGATGCCGTGACGACGATCGACTGGGGCGGCATCTTCAACGACAGTTCGGACCGGCAGCTTCTGCATCCGCTGCGGCGGGACAGCCGTACCGATCCGTTCTCCGTGCAGACGGATCTTCCTGTTGGCGTGGGTGCTGGCGGCATTCAGGTCGATGCTGGCCTGATCGACGCGGTGAAGCTGAACCTGACCCTTCGGCGGC
>JBCBHB010000551.1:0-2637 GCA_038526025.1 Pseudomonadota bacterium | reverse complement strand
GCGAAGCCTGCCTCCAGCTCTCCGGGGTCAGGCCACCGCGCAACCGCGCCCTCGAGCGTTGCCGCCGCCAGATCGCCCCCCGCCCCGGCAGCGTCACCAGCCCCGGCACCGGCACTGGCACCGGCACCGGCAGCCGCGATGTGCCAGCCGGGTGCGAGGCGGAGATGCAACCGTGGGCCGCCCGGCGCAAAGCGGGCGAGGCGCACACGGAGCCGGCCTTCGGCCAGGCTGCGCCGGGCGCCGCTCTCGCCGGCCTCGAGTATACGGGCCGCCGCGAGGAGGTCGGGCCGGAGCACCGGCATCTCCGCCACAGTGCCCAAAAGCGCGGTGACGATCGCCTGGGCCCGCGCCCGCATCGCCGGGCCACCCCGCCGCAGGGCAAGCCTGGCAAGAAGCTCGGCCATCGCGCTCTCGCCCGCAGGCGTCGCTCCATCCTGGCTCTCGTAGACGTCGCCGAGGGGGCCGGGCGTTGCCGCCATCCGGAAGCGCCCCGAGGGGTCGCCGAACGCCGCGTCGGCCGCCTCGGCCAGGGCCGCGGCCCGGCTGTGCCATAGGGCGCCCTTCTCGGGCCCCAGCGCGTCGCCGAGCGCAAGGTACCCGAGCCCGAGCCAGGCATAGTCCTCGAGCATCCCGTCGACCCGCCCGCTGCCGGCTTCCGCCGCCTCGTCCACCAGCCGGTGGAGCCGGGCGACCTCATCGTTCCACAGCGCGGCCCAGAGCGCCTCCCCGGCACGCGCCGCCGCCTCGGCCAGCGCCGGTGCCTCGAACGCCTCGGCCCCCTCGGCCAGCGCCCGGATCATGAGCCCGTTCCAGCCGGCGATGACCTTGTCGTCCCGCACCGGCCGCGGCCGCGCCTCGCGATACCGCCTCAGGGCCTCCAGCGCCGGGGCGAGCCGGTCGAACGCCGCGGGGGCGTCCGGCGTCAGATGCAGCACGGCGCCCGCATCGATGGTCGCTGGCTCATGGCCGCCCAGGGTCGCGATGGCCCGGTCCCGCGTCCCGGGCGGCAGATCGTCGAGCGCCGCCGCCATCTCCTGGGGGGCGAAGGCATAGAAGGCCCCCTCCTCCCGGCGCCCGGCCGCATCGAGACTGTCCGCATCCTCGGCCGCGTAGAAAGCACCGGAGGGCGCGGTCATGTCCCGCAACACATAGTCGAAGCACCGCACCGCGGCGCGCCGCCAGGCCGGCTCGCCCGTCGCCTCCCAGCCCTCCACGAAGGCGCGGGCGAGCTGACCCTGATTGTAGAGCATCTTCTCGAAATGCGGGGTGCGCCAGTTTGCGTCGACCGCGTAGCGATGAAAGCCGCCGCCCGCATGGTCGTGAATGCCGCCCGCAGCGATGGCGGTGAGGCTGTGGCTCGCGATCCCGAGTGCGGCGGCTTCGCCCGTCCGCCGCCAATGGTCGAGCAGCCAGAGGAGGAAGCTTTCCTGCGGGAACTGCTGCGCTTCGGAGAAGCCGCCCTCCGCCGGATTGTACATGCGGGCGAGCTGGGCCGAGAGCGCCGCATGCACCCCCTCGGCCAGCGGCTGCGACCCCGGCTGCGGCACCCGGCCGCCCGGCGCGCCGATGGCGGCAACGGCGCGGGCAATCTCCCCCGCCACCTCCGTCACCTTTGCCCGGCTGTCGTCCCAGGCGCGGCGCACGGCCTCCAGCATGCGCAGGAACTGGGGCTTCGGGAAATACGTGCCGGTGTGGAAGGGCCGGCCATCGGGCAGCAGCCAGACCGAGTTCGGCCAGCCCGCATGGCCCTGCTGGAGCTGCGTGGCGGTGATGTAGATCTGGTCGAGATCGGGCCGTTCCTCGCGGTCGAGCTTCACGGGCACGAAGCGGGCGTTCAACACAGCCGCCACCGCCTCGTCGTCGAAGCTCTCCTCCTCCATCACATGGCACCAGTGGCAGGTGGCATAGCCGACGCTGAGAAAGATCGGCCGGTCGAGCGCCGCGGCCTCGGCCAGCGTCTCCGCCCCCCAGGGCCGCCAGTCGACAGGGTTGTGCGCATGCTGGCGGAGATAGGGCGAGGGCTCGCGGATCAGCCGGTTCACGAAGCGCGCCCGCCCGCCGGCGGCCAGAAGATGGGTGCGGGGCCGGTAGCCATCGCCGAGCGCCCGGTAGTCGGCTTCCAGCGCCTCGGTCAGGGCGCGGTCGCGCCCGCTGCCCGGCGGCGTCTCGGTCATGGCCATCGTCGCTCTCCCCGCCAGCTTGCGCCGGACCCTGCCCCATCCCGCCCAGCGCGCAAAGCCCTGCCGCTCCGGCATCGGGGGGTGCGGGCCGGCGGGGGGGCGGAGTCCCGGGCAGGGCGCCAGCCCTGTGCGGGACGAACGGGCACCCAGCCGGCCCCACCCCATCATCAAGCGAAAAGAGCTGCCGCGGAGAGTTTACGGCCCTGGCACCGCCCCTTAAGCGAGGCGCATGGAATTCCTGGGCACATCGGCCGCGCTGCAGCGGCGCATGGCGGAGACACGCGATCTCGCGCAGCGCCGCCTCGCCATCCTGCACGAGCTCGCCCCCCGGCGCGGGGAGCGTGTGCTCGAGATCGGCTGCGGCGCGGGCCTCCTCCTGCGCGAGATCGCGCTCGCCACGGGCGCGCATGGCCTCGCCGCCGGCGTCGACATCTCGCCGGACCAGGTGGCGGCGGCG
>JBCBHB010000550.1:0-2638 GCA_038526025.1 Pseudomonadota bacterium | reverse complement strand
ATTCTGCCTGGATGGGGCCGAGGCGCAGCCGCTCCGACAGCATGTAGGTTCCCATCGGCGGGTCGATCCACCGCAAAGCGCCGACGATGAGGAGAACGGCGAGGATCAGCGCGGTAACCCCGATCGCGACCCAGCGGACCACGAACCTGATCAGCCGCCCAAGGGCCCCGATTGCGCGACCAAGGGGCCCCTTGCCGCGTTTCGGCGCGGCAGTGCGGCCCCGCCCCTTCGTGACCGTCTTGCGCCCCTTCGCCGACTTCCCGGCAGAGGCGGCACCTCCCCTACGTGCCGACGCCTTGCCCGCGGTTGCCTTCGCCTTGCTACGCGCAGCGTTCGGACCGTCCAGACCAAGCGCCGCGGCGCGATCATCGATCGTCATTTCCTTGCCACGGCGCTCGGCATCCTCCCGCTCCCGCGCACGGCGGGTCACGCGGTCGCGCAAGGTGTCGATCGGGTCGCCACCCTTCCCAAACACACCGCTCTCGGTTTTCGCTCGGCTCACATCCGCTCCAGCCGGCCACGCCCAACAGCGGCGCCTCGCTCAGGGTCGCGTCATAATGGGACGACACCGATGACGAGACACTAAAGCATTCTGGCCTTTTAGGGGCAGCCTCGATGCGCAGCCTGCAACGAACGGCAGAACGCCCGCCGGCGTGTTCCGTTCACCACGCGGGGGCCGGCAGAACCGGCCCCCAAAGCTCGGCCGTTACTCGGCCGGCATGGCCCGCGCGTTGTCGTCCAGCGGGTGGTGGAGGCGCGAAAGCATCTCCTTCGGCACAGCCTGCCAGAAGCGGCCCACCGTCTCGGGCCAGTCGCGCAGGAGCTCCTCCGCGAGCACGCTGCCTGTCTCCACCGCATGGGCCTCGACCAGCTCCTGCACCACCTGCTCGTAGAACCGGCTGGCGATGCGCTGGACCACCAGCGTGTCCGGGTTGAGCCGGCTCAGGAAGTCGTCCGTCCCGTCGAGGATATAGGCCATCCCGCCGGTCATGCCCGCGCCGAAATTGTCGCCCACCCGGCCGAGGATGACCGCCATTCCGCCGGTCATGTACTCGCAGCCATTGGAGCCACAGCCCTCGACCACCACCGTAGCGCCGGAGTTCCTGACGCAGAACCGCTCCCCGGCCCGGCCCGCCGCGAACAGCTTCCCGGCGGTCGCGCCGTAGAGCACCGTGTTGCCGATGATGGTGTTGTCCGCCGCCACGAGCGTGGAGCTGCGGGACGGGCGCACGCTGATCACACCGCCCGAGAGGCCCTTGCCCACATAGTCGTTCGCATCGCCGAACACCTTCAGCTTCAGCCCCGGCGCCGCAAAGGCCCCAAGCGACTGGCCCGCCGAGCCTTCGAGCCGCACGGTGAGGTGCCCTTCCTGCAGGCTGTTCCGCATGCCGAACTTGCGCACGATGTGGCTGGAGACACGAGTGCCGACGGTGCGCTGGGTGTTCTCGACCGTGTAGTCGAGCTGCATCTTCTCGCCATGCTCGAAGAAGGGCTGCGCGTCCTTCACGATCTGCGCATCCAGCGTGTCCGGCACATCCTGGCGGGGGCGGTGGCGGTCGAGCACCACCTCCTCGCCCTCATCCACCCGCACCAGCATCGGGTTGAAATCGAGATCGTCGAGATGCGCGGCACCGCGGCTCACCTGGGTCAGCAGGTCGGCCCGGCCGATCAGCTCCTCGAACCGGCGCACGCCGACGGAGGCCATGATCTCCCGCACTTCCTGCGCCATCAGCGTGAAGAGGTTCACCACCTTGTCCGCCGTGCCGGTGAACTTGTCGCGCAGCGCGGGGTCCTGCGTACAAACACCCACAGGGCAGGTGTTGGACTGGCACTGGCGCACCATGATGCAGCCCATGGCGATAAGCGCCGCAGTGCCCACACCGTACTCCTCGGCCCCCATCATCGCGGCAATCACCACGTCCCGCCCGGTGCGGATGCCGCCATCGGTGCGCAGCGTTACCCGGTCCCGCAAGGCGTTCAGGCTCAGCACCTGATGCGCCTCGGTCAGCCCCATCTCCCAGGGCAGGCCGGCATACTTGATGCTGGTCTGCGGGCTCGCGCCCGTGCCGCCGTTATGGCCAGAGATGAGGATCACGTCGGCCTTCGCCTTCGCCACGCCCGCCGCAATGGTGCCCACACCCGTCGAAGAGACGAGCTTCACGCAAACCTTCGCGCGCGGATTGATCTGCTTCAGGTCGTAGATCAGCTGCGCCAGATCCTCGATCGAGTAGATGTCATGGTGCGGCGGCGGGGAGATCAGCGTCACCCCGGGCGTCGAGTGCCGGAGCTTCGCGATGGTCTCGGTCACCTTGAAGCCGGGCAGCTGCCCGCCCTCGCCGGGCTTCGCGCCCTGGGCCACCTTGATCTCCAGCTCCTCGCACTGGTTGAGGTACTCCGCCGTCACGCCGAAGCGGCCGGAGGCAACCTGCTTGATCCGGGCCGACGGATTGTCCCCGTTCGGCTCGGGGTGGAAGTGCTTCGGGTCCTCGCCCCCCTCCCCGCTGTCGGACTTCGCGCCGATGCGGTTCATGGCGACGTTCAGCATCTTGTGCGCTTCCGGCGACAGCGCGCCGAGGGACATGCCCGGCGTCACGAACCGCTTCCGGATCGAGGTGATGCTCTCCACCTCCTCGATGGG
>JBCBHB010000549.1:0-2645 GCA_038526025.1 Pseudomonadota bacterium | reverse complement strand
GGGCCAATCTCCGCTCCCGCCTCTTCGGGCTGCCCTACGGGGACCAGGGCCTTCTGGTGCCGCGGCCGCTTTACGACCGCGCGGCCGGCTACCCGGAGATCGCGCTGATGGAGGACGTGGTTTTGGTCGATGCGATCCGGCGAACGGCAGGGCGCGGCGCGCTGCGTGCGCTGGCGACGACGGTGGAGACCTCCGCAGAGCGCTACCGGCGAGACGGCTGGGTGAAGCGCGGGGCGCGGAACCTCCTCACGCTCCTGCGCTGGCGACTTGGTGCGGATCCGGAGGCGCTGGCGGCCGCCTATGAGGGCCGGGGACGCGGCCTTGGGCAGGGGCAGGGGCGGGGTGGTGCGTGAGACCGACGCTGATCGTGTTCGTGAAGGAACCGCGCCCGGGCCGGGTCAAGACACGCCTGGCCCGCGATGTGGGCCATGGGGCGGCGGCCCAGTGGTATCGCCGGCAATGCGCAGCCCTCCTGCGCCGGCTCGGGCGGGATCCGCGCTGGCGGCTTGTGCTCGCCGTCAGCCCCGATGCGGCGGGTATGGCGAGCCGGGCCTGGTCGCAGAGCTTGCCGCGCATGCCGCAGGGGACCGGCACCCTGGGTACGCGGATGGCGCGGGCGCTGGCCGCCGCAGGGCCGGGTCCGGCGCTCCTCATCGGGTCCGACATTCCGGGGGCTGGCCCGCGAGAGATCGCCGCGGCGGTCGCGGCTTTGCGGGGGAACGACGCCGTGCTCGGCCCCTCGCCGGACGGTGGCTTCTGGCTCATCGGCCTGGCGGCGGGGCGCAGGCTGCCGGGCACAAGGCTGGGCGGAGCAGGCGCCGGCGGGTGGCGCGGACGGCTCGAGCCCGTGCGCTGGTCCACAGCCCATGCGATGGCCGATACGGTGGCACGGATGGCGCCGCTCCGCGTCGGGCTTGGGCCCGAGCTCGACGATGTCGACACGCTCGACGATCTGCGTGCGCTGGGTTTGCCTAGGCCCTGGTGACTAGCCGGGCTCCCCGATGCGGACGCGTTGCGCGCCCGACGCCTCCAGCGCGCCGATAAGGCCGCTCACCGCGTCGACCGGGGCGGAGCCGAGATCGATCCGCAAGCGCCAGCCGCCGGGCACACGGTCCGGCCCCTGGACCGAGTGGACCGCCCCGTCGAGATCCGGCGCTTCATCGGCAAACCGGCTCTGAAACCATTCCAGGAACCAGCGGCGCAGCGGCCGCCAGTCCGGCTCCTCGCCCTCGACGTGATGGAGCTGCGGGCGGTTGGCGTGGACCTTTTGCATGTTCGGCAGCATGGACTTGCCGCCGGCCGCGTGCTTCGCGTCTTCGGGCAGACCGTGGGAATGCGCCGCGCCGGTATCCGCCACTTTGCCGGGCATGTCGGGCACGGGCTCCGATGCCTCCTTGGGCGCCGTGTCGAAACCGGCGGCACCATTGGGATCGTCGACCGCCGCTGGCCGCGCGCTCTCTTCGACGAGCACATGCACGGCGTCCCACCGGAAGGGGCCGATAACGCAGACGAAGCCTTCCGGCTCCACGATGGTGATGGGTTCGAAACGCAGGATGCTGCCGCCCTGCACCTCGCGCGGCAGGGTACCGCCCTTGTGCCGGACAAGCAGGTCGTGCCGGCAGGGCAGGGCGAGGCGCCCTTCGCGCAGCGGCTGGCCAGCCGGGTTGCGCGCCTTGGGCTCTGCGTGCACGTCGTGCCCCGCGTCCAGCGTGCGGGCCATAGCTTCCAGAAGCTCGCTGACCGTCAGGTCGCGAACCGGTTCCAGCACATCGGTGAGCCGGGCATCACGCCGGTTCATCCTGGCCTCCGCGCCGCGCGCGGGGCGCGGCTCCTAACCGGCCGGCTGCAGCACGCCCATGGCGCTGAGCTCGGCCTCCAGATGCACCGGGAGCGGCTGCGGGCCGCCCTTGCCGGTGCCACGCCATGGCCCCAGATCGGGTGGCGCGTCCTTCGCCTCCAGATACCGCCAGCCCTGGAAGGGGCCGCGCGGCCGTGTCTCCGTGCGCAGGAGCTGCGGATCCAGCAGGATCGCGCAGCGGCGCACGCCGTCCTCGCCCCGCACCTCCTCGAAACCGAGGATGGGTTGGCGAACGAGAATGAGCCCACGGATCACCCAGTAGAGCGATCCGCGAGCCCCTTCGGTCCCGACGATCTCCGCCTCGCGCCTCGGCCACATGCGAGTCACGTGGCGTGGCCGGGGGTCCTCCCCCGCCGCCTTGCGTGTCGCCGTAACATGCGCCTGCCATTCCGCGAGATCCTCGATCGTGTCGGCACCGACACAGAGCTTCACGAGGCTCAGGGCTGGTTGGCTTCGCTGGCTCTCCGTCACGTCGGCCCTCACTGCAGGAATTAGGCTCAAGTTGCCGAGATTCAGGGCAGATGTTGCAACGAACGGGTGTTCACGCTGCGCCAGCCGCCGCGGGGGCGCGGAGACCGAGAACATCTGCCATACCGTATTCACCCGGGCCGTGATGCACGCCCCACAGGGCCGCGCGCACGGCGCCGCGCGCGAAGAGCATCCGGTCGGTCGCGATGTGGCGGAGGACGACCCGTTCGCCCTCTCCCGCGAGGATGACGTCATGCTCGCCCACAACGTCGCCTCCGCGGGAGACGGGCACGATCGGCATGCAGTCCCTGCGCGGAGG
>JBCBHB010000548.1:0-2657 GCA_038526025.1 Pseudomonadota bacterium | reverse complement strand
CGATACTCGCGCCATGCCGGCTCGTGCAGATGCCAGAGCGTCATGTGGTCGGCTGAGAGCCCGGGTGCCGCCTGCTCGATCCAGTCGAGCGCCGTGCGCTTAGCCGGCGTCATGGCGGCGGGAGTGGTCTCGCTCATGGTCACGTCTCCTCCAGCGCCGCCATCCGCGCGCGCCGCCGCCGCTTCGCCCAGAGATCGAGCAGCAGGAGCGCAAGGGTCAGCAGCATCAGCATCGTCGCCACCGCCGCGATGGTCGGGTCGAGGTGATCCTGGATCCCGTTCCAGATGCGCTTCGGCAAGGTATAGACCGCGCGGCTCGTGATGAAGAGCACCGTCACGATCTCGTCGAAGCTGATGGTGAACGCAAAGAGCGCCCCGGAGAGGATGCCCGGCATCACCGCCGGCAGGATCACGAGCCGGACCGCCTGTGCGTTGCTGGCACCAAGGTTGCGGGCCGCCTGCTCGATACGGTGGTCCACGTTCGCGAGCGTCGCCGAGACGGTGATGATCACATACGGGATGGCAATGAGCGTGTGGGCGATGATCGTGCCGAGATAGGTGTCGATCAGGCCGAGATCGATCCAGAACCGGTAGATCGCCAGCGCCTGCACGATCACCGGCACGATGATCGGCAGCAGCATGAAGAGGCGCACAGCCTCCGCCGCGCGGGAGGAAAGCCGCCAGCAGCCGATGGCACACAGCGTGCCGAGAAGAACCGCCAGCGCCGTCGCGCAGGTCGCCACGATCAGGCTGTCCAGCGTGGCGGCGAGCCAGATCTCCTTCTGAAAGAACGCGGCGTAGTGCTCAAAGCTGATCCCCTCCTTCGGCAGCGACAGGTAGTACTGGTCCGTCACCGAAACGGGGATCACGATCGCCATCGGCAGGACGAGGAACCCGAGCACCGTCCAGGCAAGCCCGAGCGCAAAGAGCCGGCCCCAGAGGCTGCGCCTATCCCGCCGGCGCCTCATCGCGCGCCAAACACTTGGCGAAGGTCCACCAGCCGCGCCACGAGCCCGAGCGCGAGGAAGACCGCGAAGAGGAGGACGGTGGAGAGCATCGTCGCCTGCCCCCAGCGCAGGGTCTCCTCGAAGCTTACGCGGATGTACTCCGAGATCATCACCACCTTGCCGCCGCCCAGCAGGGCCGGCGTGATGAAGAAGCCGAGGGAAAACACGAACACCAGGATCGTCGCGGCGATGATCCCGGGCTTCGAGAGAGGCAGGAAGACCAGAAGGAACGCCCGCGCGGGCGATGCGCCCAGGCCGCGGGCGGCGGCGAGGAGCTGCGGGCGGATCCCGGTCATGTTGGCGTAGATCGGCAGAACCGCCAGTGGCAGCATGAAGTGCACCATGCCGATCAGCACCCCGATATCGTTGCGCACCAATCGCAACGGCTGATCGATCAGCCCGATACCCATGAGGCCTTCGTTGATCACCCCGTTCCCGCGCAGCAGCATGACCCAGGCGAAGGCCCGGATCAGCACGGAGAGCCAGAGCGAGAGAAGCACACAGAACATCATGCCCGTGCGCTGCCCCTCACCCACGATGGTCATGGCGTAAGCAACGATGTAGCCGAGCACGATGGTGATCGCTGTCGTCAGCACGCAGACCTCCAGCGTGGTCCACCAGATCCGGTGGATCACCCGGCTTTCGAGCATGCGTTCGTAGTTCTGGAGCCCCGGATAGGGCTCCGTCACGCTCAGCCAGAGCACCTGCACCAGCGGCCACACATAAAATACCAGCATCGCGCCCAGGGCGGGCGCGATGAGAAGCCAGTAGCCGAGGCGCAGGGAGGCGGACACCTCAGCCCGACATCACGTCGAGATAGAGCTCGCGCGCGAGGGCGTCGTTGGTGAGATCGCCTTTGCCGGAGTCGGCCTGGTACCAGCGCGCATCCTGCTTGACCTGCAGCGCCCAGTTCTCGGGCTGGCCCGGGTTCGCCCAGCGCCGGTCCTCCGGCACGAACTCGGAGGCTGCGGGGTTTGCCGGCCCGTTGCCCATAAGGCCGAAGAGCTCGACCTGCTGCTGCGGATCCTGGCTCGACGCGACGAAGGCCATCGCGGCCTCGGTCCCCGCCGGGTTGTTGTTGGGGATGTTCCACATGCCCGCCGTCGCGATCCCCTGGTTCCACGTCCATGTCACGTCGCCGTTCATGTCGCGGTTCAGGAGGTTAGCGCGGGTGTGCCAGATGTTGCCCATCGCCACCTCGCCCGTGCGGAAGAGCTCCTGGCTCTGCGAGCCCGATCCCCACACGATCACGTCGTCGCGGATCTCCTTCAGCTTCTCCATCGCAAGGTCGAGGTCGATCGGGTAGATCTCCTCCGCCGTCTTGCCCGCCGCGAACATGGCCGCCTCGATCATGCCGTTCGGCTGCTTGCGCAGTGTCCGCATGCCGGGGAAGGCGGAGGTGTCCCAGAAGTCCGCCCAGCTGCCGGGCGCCTTGCCGAGGGTCTTCTCGTTGTAGGCGAGGATGTAGCTGAAGAGGTAGTTCGCCACGCCGTAGTCGTAGGCGTAGTCGAGCACCACCTTGCTCTTGTCGACGACCGAATAGTCGATGGCCTGGATCACGCCGGCCTTCTCGAGCACCAGCGTGGTTGCAGCACCCGTGTCGCAGACATCCCAGGTAACCGCGCCGGACTCGACCATCGCGCGGATCTTG
>JBCBHB010000547.1:0-2671 GCA_038526025.1 Pseudomonadota bacterium | reverse complement strand
TCAGCTGGGCGCAGGGTCCTCGATCTCTGGCTTGGCGATCGGCAGCGGCGCCCAGCTGATCGGGCGCAGTATCCCAGCCCTGCCTTTGAGGCGCGCCTAGAAGCCCGTTCCCTCGCCCCCGCTGCCATGGCCGGGGCGGGACCGCCGGATCTCGCGGGCGAGCAGGATCACCGGCAGGAACCCGAAGGCGACGATGACGAGGGACGGCACCGCCGCCTGGTCAAGCCGCTCGTCTGAGGCGAGGCGATAGGCCTGCACCGCGAGCGTGTCGAAATCGAAGGGCCGCATGATCAGCGTGGCCGGCAGCTCCTTCATCACGTCGACAAAGACGATGAGCCCTGCCGTGAGCAAGCTGGCGCGCAAGAGGGGGACGTGGACCCGGCCGAGCGTTCGCATGGGCCCCGCGCCGAGGGTTCGCGACACATGGTCCATCGAGGGCCGGATAGTGCTGAGACCGGCATCCACGGCGTTGAGCGCCACCGCCATGAAGCGGACGAGATAGGCCACGAGCAGGATGCCGGCGCCGCCCGTGAGGAGCAGGCCGGTGGAGATGCCGAACTGCGCCTCCATCAGATCGTCGATCGCATTGTCGAAGGCGGCGAGAGGTACCAGCAGCCCGACCGCGATGACGCCGCCGGGAATGGCGTAGCCGACGCCGGCGAGCGTGGCGGCCGTGCGCGAAAGGGCACCCGGGACGAGGCGCGTGGCGTACCCCACGACGAGGGCGGAGAGCACGACGAGGAGCGCCGCGGCCCCGGCAAGGGTCAGCGAGTTGATGCTGAACCCGATATAGCGCGGCGCCAGCGGGTCCTGCCCCGAGCCGACGGCCATGGAGAACAGCATGACCACGGGCACCACCGCGCCGAGCAGCACCGGAAGCGTGCAGATGACGAAGGCGGCGGCGGCGGCAGTACCGCGCAGCGGCGCGGGCTGCAGCGCCTCGAAGCGCTTGCCGGCCTGGTGGCGCTGCGCGGCACCTCGGCTCACCCGCTCGAGCGTGGCGAGCGTGACCGCGAAGACCAGGAGACAGAGCGAGAGCTGGGCCGCCGCCGCCCGGTCACCCATCGAGAACCAGGCGCGATAGATGCCGGTCGCGAAAGTCTGGACGTTGAAATGCGCGACGGTGCCGAAATCGGCGATCGTCTCCATCATGGCGAGGGCTGCGCCGCCGGCGATGGCCGGGCGCGCCATCGGCAGGGACACGCGAAAGAAGCTGGACCACGGGCCGGCGCCGAGCGTGCGTGCTACCTGCGATGCAGTGACGGACTGCATGAGGAAGGCCGCGCGGGCGAGGAGATAGACGTAAGGATAGAGCACGAGCGTGAGCATCAGCGCCGCACCACCGAGCGAGCGGATCTCGGGGAACCAGTAGTCCCGCGGTCCCCAGCCCGTGAGGTCCCGCAACGTCGTCTGCACGAAGCCCGGATGGTCGAGCAGGTCCGTATAGGCGTAGGCGAGGACATAGGCGGGGAAGGCGAGCGGCAGGGAGAGGGCGATCTCGAGGATCGGCCGGCCCCAGAACCGCGTGCTGGTGATGAGCCAGGCGCAGGCGGTGCCGAGCACGGTGACGCCAATGCCGACGAGAAGCACGAGCTCGACCGTGGTCCAGAGGTAGCGGGGCAGCACCGTGCTCGTGAGCATCCCCCAGGTTTCGAGCGAGCCGGTGAGCGCCGTGAGCGCGACCGAGAGCGCCGGTGCTGCGCAGACGGCCGCCACAAGGCCCGCCACGCCGAGCAGAACGGGCCCGGGAACCATCGTTCCGGGACCTGCGCCCATTTTTGAGAACCGCTCGCTCAGCATGGCCCCCCTCATGCGCAGCCAGCCCGCCGCTGGCAAGGGCGGGAGAGCCGCAGGGGGTGAGGGGCGGCCCACAGGGTGTCGGGATAAACCCGTCAGCACCCCGGAACCAGGCACGGTCCCACACCGTAGACCGCCCGCGTCTCCGGCGAAGGCGCGGGCGTGGAACCTGCTTGGAGAAAGCCCGAACCGCCCTGGGATCATCACCCGGAGGAAAGCCGAGGGCGCGAGGAGCCGGCGTGGGCCCCTACCCTTCCACCTGGCCCGCCGTGACCGCGATCATGTGGTAGACGTCATCGGCGTCGCACCCGCGGGACAGATCGTTGGCAGGCTTTGCGAGACCTTGCAGGATCGGACCGAAGGCCCTCGCCCGCCCGATGCGCTGCGCGATCTTGTAGCCGATATTCGCGGCCTCGAGGTTGGGAAACACGAAAATGTTCGCGCGGCCGGCGACGGTGGAGCCCGGCGCCTTGGAGGCCGCGATCTCGGGCACGATTGCTGCGTCGAACTGCAGTTCGCCATCAATGTCGAGCGTCGGCTCCGAACGTTTCACCAGCTCCAGCGCCTCGATGACCTTGTCCGCTCGGTGGTGCTTGGCGCTGCCCTTGGTCGAGAAGGACAGCATTGCAACACGCGGCGTCTCGCCCACCAGCTCGCGGAAGGAGAGGGCCGAGGCGCGCGCGATGTCCGCGAGCTCCTCTGCCGAAGGTTCCACGATCAGCCCGCAATCGGCGAACACGATGCCGCCCTGGATCGGGTGATGCGCCTCCTCGAGGAGCATGAGAAAGAAGCTCGAGACAGTCTTCACGCCTTCCGCACGGCCGATGATTTGAAGCGCGGCACGCACTGTGGCGGCGGTCGTGTTGGCGGCGCC
>JBCBHB010000546.1:0-2673 GCA_038526025.1 Pseudomonadota bacterium | reverse complement strand
CTCGCTCTCAACACTCCGCGCCGTCTCTAGACGGGGCCCGGGCGACACCGCAAGGGGATGCCGCCGGTTCCGCGTTCCGGTAGACCTTCCCCAGGCCAATCGCGCGGAGGGCGACATGAGAGTGACCTGGCTTGGGCATGCGAGTTTTCGGATCGAGGTGGCGGGGCAGGTGCTGCTGCTCGACCCGTGGCTCGAGGGTAACCCCACCTTCCCGGACGAGCGCCGGGCGGAGGCGATTGCGGGGGCGACGGCGGTGCTGGTGACGCATGCGCATGGCGACCATGCGAGCGAGGCGCCCGGCATCGCCAGGGAGACCGGGGCGCAGCTCTGCGGGCAGTACGACTGGACCGGCTGGGTTGCCGACAATGGCGGGCCCGAAGGCGTGGGCTTCAACAAGGGCGGCACCATCAGGATCGGCGAGGTTGCCGTGACCATGGTGCACGCAACGCACTCCTCCACGTCGGGCAGCTTCGCCGCGAGCGAGGCCGGCTACATGATCGAGGGCGGCGGTCGCACGCTCTACGCCATGGGCGACACGGATGTGATGGCGGACATGGCCGTCTTTCAGGACCTGCACCGCCCGACCCATGCGCTCGTACCCATCGGCGGGCATTTCACCATGGACAGCACGCGGGCGGCCTATGCCTGCAAGAAGTTCTTCGAATTCGAGGCCGTCATCCCCTGCCACTACGCGACCTTCCCGATTCTCGAGCCGAATGCGGACGCTTTCGTCGCGAAGGTGGGGCCGCTGAAGGTGCTGGTGCCGACGGTGATGGAGACAATCGAACTCTGAACCTGTTGTCGCAGGAGGTCCCGGGGCGGGGCTGTCAGAGCGCGCGGAGGAAGTGGGTGAGGTGGGTGATGCGGCGGTCCACGAAGTCCGGAGCCTTCACCCCCTCCTCATGGGCGACCCAGACCGTGCCCATGCCGAGAGTTTTCGGCACGCGCAGGTTTTCGACCGTATCCTCTATCATGGCGGCGCCCTTCGGATCGAATCCGTCCGCCGCCAGCACGCGGGCATAGGCTTCGCGCCCGGGCTTCGGGACGAGCGCCTTGTCCTCGATGGCGTAGATCGCGTGGAACGCCTCAGAGAGGCCGATCCGGTCGAGCACCCTGTTGGCGTGACCACGCGCGCCATTGGTGTGGACGACGAGGCGCTTGCCGGTATCGCCGAGTGCTGCGATCGCGCCGTTCAGCGCCGGGTCCGGGCGCAGGCTCGAATAGTCGATGTCGTGCACGTCCTCGAGGAAATGGGTGTGGTCGACCCCGTGTTCCTCGATCAGCCCCGTGAGCGTGATGCCGTGACGCGCGAAATAGGTGTTGCGCAGCCGCTCCGCCGCCGGGCGGCCAATGCCGAGCTCGCGCATCATGAAATGCGTCATCCGCTCGGTGATCTTGTCCAGGAGGCGGTGGTGCGGGCTGTAGAGCGTGTTGTCGAGGTCGAAGACCCAGGTTTCGACCGCGCCGAAATCCACCGGGTCGACGGCGTCCCCGCGTTGCGGTGCGGGTGCGGTGTCGGCGGGCATGGTCGGGCGCGCGCTCTTCTCCATCGTGATCGGGGCTCCTGACGTCCGGCTGGTGCTGGACGGATGGCATGAGGCGGTCAATGTAGGACCGATCGCGGCAGGGAGAAGGCGATGAGCGGGACGGACGGACTGGAGCGAAGCCCTGGGCCCACTGCCTGGCAGGGGGCGATGGGCCAGAAATGGGCGCGGCACCTGGAGGCGATGGAGGCGCAATGCGCCATAGGGCTGAGCCTCGGCCAAGCGGCGCTGGCGCCCGCACCGGGCGAACGGGTGCTCGATATCGGCTGTGGCGGCGCGCGGACGACGCGGGCGATCGCGGAGGCGGTTGGGCCGGAGGGCCGGGTGCTGGGCCTCGATATCTCGCCCGATCTCGTGCCCGAGGCGCAGGCGCATCTCTCGGATCTGCCGCAGGCCGAGGTGGTGCTGGCGGATGCGGGCGCGCACCCGCTGGAGCCGGGCGGCTGGGACGCGCTCTTCAGTCGGTTCGGGGTGATGTTCTTCGACGATCCGCCCGCCACCTTCCGGTCGCTCCGTCGGGCGCTTCGGCCGGGGGGGCGGGCGGTCATGGTGGTCCATGGCGCACGCGGGGCGAGCCCCTGGGCGATGCTGCCAATGTCTGCCGCGACCGAGGTGCTGGGGCCCGCGGAGCCTGCGGCCCCCGGCGCCCCGGGCCCCTTCGGCTGGGAGAGCCCGGACATTTTCGTGCCGATCCTGGAGGCGGGCGGCTTCGGGGAGATCGGTTGGGAGACCCACCCGGTGGAGATGCCGATGGGTGTGGGCCTGGCGCCGGATCCCGTGGAGAGCGCGCTCCTTCTCATCAGGCATCTGGGCTCGGTGGCACGGTGGCTGACCACCATGGAAGACGCGGAAGCGGACCGCGCCTGGCTGCAGATCGCCGAGCGGCTGCGCCCCGTCCTCGCGCCGAAGGTGCGGGACGGTGCGGTCTGGCTCGGCGGGCAGCTCCATGTGATCACGGCCCGCGCCTGAAAGGGCGCGGGCACAGAGCGGTCAGTCTTCCGCGGGCTCGAATTTGAGAGCCACGCCGTTCATGCAGTAGCGCAGGCCCGTGGGCTGCGGCCCGTCGTTGAAGACATGGCCGAGACCACCGACAAAGTCGCGAAGAGCGATGCAGAATGGCGCCAGCAGC
>JBCBHB010000545.1:0-2678 GCA_038526025.1 Pseudomonadota bacterium | reverse complement strand
TCATCGGCGGCATGGCCGTGCTGGTGACAGGCGGCATGCTCGCCACCGCCGCAACGCTCCTGATGGCCACCCAGTTCTGGGCAGGCTTCGCGCTTGGCGTGTTGGCCTTCGCCACCATCGGATTCGGCATCGGAGCGGCAGGCACGAACCTCCTCGCCCTCCTCTCCTCCCGCGTCGCCGAAGAGCGCGCGGCGGCGGCGGGATCCGCCGTCTGGATCATGATGATCTTCGGCCTCGCGCTCACCGGCGGCCTCTCCGGCGCGTTTCTCGACCCCTACTCGCCCGCCCGCCTCCTCACCGTCTCGGGCGTGGTTGCCGCCATCGCCATGGCCCTCGCCCTCATCGGTGTCTGGGGCATCGAACGCGCGCCGGTACGCCACGAAAAACCCAAACAAAAGAGCGACTTCCGCGCGGCCCTCGCCGAGGTCTGGACAGACCCGACCGCCCGCGCCTTCGCCATCTTCGTCTTCGCCGCGATGGTCGCCTACAACACGCAAGACCTCATCCTTGAGCCCTATGCGGGCCATGTCTTCGGCATGACGCCGGGCGAAAGCACCCAGCTTGGCGGCATGCAGCACGGCGGCGCGCTCCTTGGCATGATCCTCGTGCTCCTCGCGGGCACCGCCCTCAGGCGTTGGCTCACCGTGCCCGTCCAGGTTTGGGTGGTGGGCGGCTGCGCAGCGTCTGGCGTCGCCCTCATCGCCCTCGGCCTCGGCGGCCAAGTCAGCACCGACTGGCCCATCGCCCTCAACGTCGCCGCCCTTGGCTTTTCCAACGGTGTCTTCGCCGTCGCCGCTATCGGCGCGATGATGACGCTCGCCGCCACCGGCTCCAAGGCGCGCGAGGGCACCCGCATGGGTGTCTTTGGCGCAGCCCAGGCACTGGCCTTCGCGCTCGGCTCCTTCGTCGGCACCGTCGCCGTGGACATCTTGCGCGCCCTCACACCCGATCTGCCGCTTGCTTACGGCACCGTCTTCATCGCGGAAGGGGGCATCTTCCTCCTCTCCGCCGCCCTCGCCGCGCGCATCGCCTTTGGCCGCCGCGCAATGCCCATGCCCCACGCCGTTCCGGGAGAATGACCATGCCTGACACCAGCTACGATGTTGTCGTCATCGGCGGAGGGCCCTGCGGCGCCACCGCCGCCACCGATCTCGCCCGCGCGGGCTGGCGCGTGGCGCTTCTAGACAAGGCAGGCCGCATCAAGCCCTGCGGCGGTGCCGTTCCGCCCCGCTGCATCCGCGATTTCGACATTCCAGACGCCCAGCTTGTGGCCAAGGTCAACACCGCCCGCATGATCTCGCCCAAGGGCAACACCGTCGATATCCCCATCGAGAACGGCTATGTCGGCATGGTGGACCGCGAGCATTTCGACGAGTTTCTCCGCGCGCGCGCCGATGAGGCCGGGGCGGACCGGTTTACCGGCACCTATCTCGGCATTGAGCGGGAGGGTGGCACCACCACCGTCCGCTACCGCCCCAAAACCTCGGGCGCGGAGCCCGTGGAGCTGACCACCCGGCTCGTCCTGGGCGCGGATGGCGCGCGCTCCAACGTCGCCCGGCAGGAAATCCCAAACGGCGGCGATATCGACTACGTCATCGCCTATCACGAGATCATCAAGGCGCCCCAAGCCAAAGCCGACGCCCCCAATTACGACGCAAAGCGCTGCGATGTCGTCTATGACGGTGTCATCTCGCCCGATTTCTACGGCTGGGTGTTCCCCCATGGCGAGAATGCGAGCGTGGGCATGGGCACGGGCGTCAACGGGTTTGATCTGAAGGACGCCACCGCCAAGCTCCGCGTGGCTTCTGGCCTCAGCGAGTGCGAAACCATCCGCACGGAAGGCGCACCCATCCCCCTCAAGCCGATGAAAAAGTGGGACAATGGCCGCGATGTGCTGGTGGCGGGCGATGCCGCGGGCGTCGTCGCGCCGTCCTCCGGCGAAGGCATCTATTACGCCATGTGCTGCGGGCGGCTCTCGGCCGAAAGCCTCCACATGGCGCTGGCCAAGAACAACCCCAAGCACCTCGCCAAAGCCCGCCGCAAGTTCATGCGCGAGCACGGCATGGTCTTTCGCGTGCTCGGCAACATGCAGGACACCTGGTATATCTCAGATGATCGCCGCGAGCGGTTCGTGACCATGTGCAACGATATCGACATTCAGCGCCTCACCTTCGAGGGCTACATGCACAAGCGCCTCGTCTTCGCAAAACCACTGGCCCATGCGCGGATTTTCCTTAAAAACTGCCTCCACCTCATGCGATTGATCCCGGCCTCATGACCCATCCCATTATGATCCCCGCCTGGGTGGAGGGCACGCTCCAACCCGTCGAGAAGCTCGCAGCGCACCAGCGCGGGCTGCGGCATCTTGCGATTTCGGTGTTTGTGATGGACGGCAACCGCACGCTTCTCCAACAGCGCGCCGCTGGCAAATACCACACCCCCGGCCTCTGGGCGAATGCCTGCTGCACACACCCCCATTGGGGCGAGGACGTGGTGGACGCCGCCCCCCGCCGCCTGCAAGAAGAGCTCGGCATTGCCCTGCCCCTCACGCCCCGCGGCCAGGTCGAGTACCGCGCCGATGTCGGGAATGGCCTCATCGAGCACGAGCTCGTCTCTGTCTTCATCGCCGACACGTCCGAGGCGCATCTGGTGCCTGAGCCCAACCCGGACGAGGTGCA
>JBCBHB010000544.1:0-2680 GCA_038526025.1 Pseudomonadota bacterium | reverse complement strand
CGAGGCTGCGGTCGGCGGGCAGATCGACCTCGACCACGCGCTGGGTGCGCGCGGGTCGGCCGCTGAGCACGACGACCTGGTCGCCGAGGAAGACGCTTTCCCGCAGGTCGTGGGTGATGAGGAGGGCGGTGAAGGGTTCGGCCTGGCGGAGGCCGCGCATCGTTTGCCAGAGATCCTCGCGCGTGAAGGCGTCGAGCGCGCCGAAGGGCTCGTCCATGATCAGCACGTCGGGCTTGTGCACGATCGCGCGGCAGAGCGAGGCGCGCTGGCGCATGCCGCCCGAGAGCTCGGACGGGCGCTTCGCTTCGAAGCCTTCGAGCCCCACCATCGCCAGCAGTTCCTCGGCCCGGGCCACGCGGTCCCGCCGCGGCATTGCGGGGGCGACGATCTCGAGCGGCAGGATGACGTTGTCGAGGATCGTGCGCCATTCGAGGAGCACGGGGTTCTGGAAGGCCATGCCCACGGTCTTGCGCGGGGAGGTGACCTTGCTGCCATGGAGCCAGACCTCGCCCTCGTCGGGCCGCATGAGCCCGGCCACGAGGCGGGTGAGCGTGGACTTGCCGCAGCCGGAGGGGCCGACGACGGCGCAGAACGCGCCCTCGGCCACGGACATGTCCAGCCCGTCGAGCACCGGCAGGGGCCCTGCCTTGGTGCGGTAGGCGTGCCTGACCTGGCGGATTTCGAGCTGGGACATCGGCTGGGGGGCCTCGTGGCGGGGGCGGGCCGGCCAGGGAGCCGGCCCACATTGAGGCGTTACTCGAAGGTGCGGAGGTCTGCCGCGGGCAGGAAGCTGGGGTCGAAGATGACCGCCGGGTCCGGCTCGCTCTGGAACTCGTAGACCGTCTTCGTCTGCTCGATGGCGGCGGCGAAGCGATCGGGGTCGACCATGCCCATGCCGTTGGCGCGCACATAGTCCGTCAGCACGTTCGCCTCCGCGGCGAGCAGGAGGCGGCGTTCCTCGAGGTCCGCATCGGCGGCCGGGTTGCGCTTCAGGAGCGAGGCGATGGCCACGTCCGGCGCTTCGATCGCCCGCTTCCAGCCCTTGGCGATACCGGTGAGAAAGCCGGTGACTGCATCGGGGTTGGCCGCGGCAAAGTCGGTATTGACGATGATGGCGTTGCCGTAGAGCTCGACGCCGTAGTCCGCCATCAGGAGCACGGAGATATCGTCCTCCGGCACGCCGAGGCGGATGAGGTTGAGCGTGGAGGAGAACGAGAAGCCGGTTACGGCATCAACCTCGCCCTGCGCCAGCATGGGCTCGCGCGTGGGGAAGCCCACGGGCTCCACTTTGATGGCGTCCATATCGAGCCCGTTCTCCGCGGCGAAGATGGGGAACTGCGCCCAGGCCCCGTCCGGCGGCGGGGCGCCGAGGGTGCGGCCCTCGAGATCGGCAGGCGCGGAGACGCCCTGGCTCACGCGGCCGACGACGGCGAAGGGCGGCTTGTCGTAGACCATCATCACGGCTGCCACCGGTGCGCCGGGGTTCTGGTCGAGAAAGCGCATGAGCGAGTTGATGTCGGCGAAGCCCACCGGGAAGGCGCCGGTTGCCACCTTTGGGATGGCGGCGAGGGAGCCCTTGCCCTCCTCGATCGTCACCTCGAGCCCCGCCTTCGCGAAGAAGCCTTCGTCCACCGCAATGGTGTAAGGCGCTGCCGGTCCCTCGAACTTCCAGTCGAGCGCGAAGGGCATGGCGGTCTGCGCCAGGGCCATGGTGGCGCCGAGACAGCCAGCCGCTGCCAGAAGGAATCCGCGAAGCATGTTGGTCTCCCTATGCCGAATGCCCCACCCTCGAAGTGGCTGCCGCCCTGGGTGGAGGGGCCTGTCCATGCGCTTGGATAGAGGGCGGAAGCTTGGCTGAGCAAGCGAGAGACACCAGAAGATGCCGTTCCGACGTTTTGGGGCGCCTTCGGGGGTATTTGGTGCTCAAAACGACGGATACTGCCGCAGCCCATTGCCTAACAATTGGTCGATGTGCTGCGGGTCCTGGCGTCCGGGGTGGACGATCCGGGCCAGTGGTTGTCGCACAGCCCGGCTCGCGCAACGAGGTCGCTATGAAGCAGGCGACTGCGGCCTGAGATGGGGCTCGAGCCGTCAGACGTTGTCGGCGCGGATCGCCTCGCAGACGGCGTCGGTGACCTCTCGCGTTGTGGCGCGACCGCCCACGTCAGGCGTGCAGATCCCCTCGGCACACACCCGTTCGACCGATCGCATGAGACGCGCCGCGGCGTCTGCCTCGCCAAGATGCTCCAGCATCTGGCACGCGGTCCAGAAGGTGGCGATCGGGTTGGCCACGCCCTTGCCCGTGATGTCGAAGGCCGAGCCGTGGATCGGCTCGAACATCGACGGGAACCGGCGCTCGGGATCGATGTTCGCGGTTGGCGCGACGCCGAGCGAGCCGGCAAGAGCCCCCGCGAGGTCCGACAGGATGTCGGCGTGCAGGTTGGTTGCGACGACGGTGTCGATCGACTTCGGGTTCTTGACCATCCGCACGGTCATCGCGTCGACCAGCATCCTGTCCCAGGTCACGTCCGGAAACTCCGCCGCCACCTCTGCCGCGATCTCATCCCACATCACCATGCCGAAGCGCTGCGCGTTGGATTTGGTGACCACAGTCAGCAACTTGCGCGGCCGTGACTGGGCGAGCGCAAAGGCGTAGCGCATGATCCGGGTCACGCCGGTC
>JBCBHB010000543.1:0-2713 GCA_038526025.1 Pseudomonadota bacterium | reverse complement strand
CGCTGGGAAAAGGGGCGCCCGGAGACGGCCGAGTATCTCTGCGAGGGCTGCGAGCGGCCCATCGCGGAGCACCACAAGACGAGGATGCTCGAGCACGGCGAGTGGCGCGCGACCGCCACGGCCGCCGATCCGGCGACGGTCGGCTACCACCTGTCGGCGCTCTACTCGCCGGTCGGGTGGCTCAGCTGGCAGCGGATCGCGCGGGCGCATGAGGCGGCACGGGGCAGCGACGAGGCGATGCGGGCGTTCCGGAACACCATCCTCGGCGAGACCTGGATGGAGACCGGCGAGGCGCCCGATTGGCAGCGGCTGGCGGACCGGCGCGAGGCGTGGGCTCCAGGCACGGTGCCGGCTGCTGCGCTGTTCCTGACCGCGGGCGCCGACGTGCAGAAGGACAGGATCGAGGTCGATGTCTGGGCCTGGGGTCGCGGCCTGGAAAGCTGGTTGGTCGACCACCTCGTGCTCGAGGGCGGGCCCGGCGATCCGGCCTGCTGGCAGCAGCTGACGGATCTGCTTGGCCGGACATGGACACATGCCTCGGGTCAGCCGATGGCGCTCGCCCGGCTCGCGATCGACACGGGCTACGAGACCAGCGCGGTCTATGCCTGGTCGCGCCACGTGGGCTTTGCGCAGGTGGCGCCGGTGAAGGGCGTCGAGGGGTTCACCCGGACAAGCCCGGTGACCGGGCCGACCTATGTCGACGCGACCGTCGCGGGCAAGCGGCTCCGGCGCGGCGCCCGGCTCTGGACCGTGGCGACCTCGACCTTCAAGGCCGAGACCTATCGCTTCCTGCGGCAGGACCGACCGACGAGAGAGGAACAGGCCGCCGGGGCGCTGTGCCCGCCCGGCACGATCCACCTGCCGGACTGGGCGGACGGCGAATGGCTGAAGCAGCTGACCGCCGAGCAGCTGGTGACCGTGCGGACGAAGCGCGGCTTCGCGCGGCTCGAATGGCAGAAGCTCCGCGAGCGCAACGAGGCGCTGGATACCCGGGTCTATGCCCGCGCCGCGGCGTGGATCGCGGGTGCGGATCGCTGGCCCGAGGCGCGGTGGGCCGATCTGGAAGCGCAACTCGGGGTGGCGAAGCAGGACGGGTCCGAGAGTGGTGCTGCAGCGACGCCGTCCGTCCCGACACGACCCACGCCGCGCCGGCGCACGGTGCGCTCGAGCTACATGAGGTGATCCATGACCACGGCCGCCGAGCTCCGTGAGCGCCGGGACGCGCTGAGCGCTCAGCGGTCCTCCGGCGTGGCGCGGGTCAGCTACGACGGCAAGACCGTGGACTATCGCAGCGTTGGCGAGATCGACCGGGCCATCGAAGCGCTGGACCGCGAGATTGCGGCCGCCGAGGGGCGTCGGATCGTCCGGCAGGTGCGCGTGACGACAGCGAAGGGGCTTTGATCGATGGGCCTCTTCGACCGCTTTCGCCGCCGGAACACCAGCGGCCCCGCTGCCGTGCGCGCCCGTCTCGAAGGCGCCATGGCCAAGCGCCGGCTGCGCGGCTGGAACCCGCCTCTCGAGAACATCAATGCGCTGGTCGCCTCGGGTGGCCCGCGGCTGCTGGCGCGGTCCCGAGAACTGGTGGTGACGAACGGCTATGCGGCCAACGCCTGCGAGGCCTTCGCCGCGAACCTCGTCGGCGACGGGATCAAGCCCTCGTCACTGATCGGGGACGCCGATCTGCGCGACCGGGTGCAGCGGCTCTGGCTCGCCTGGACCGACGAGGCGGACGCGGACGGGCTGACCGACTTCTACGGCCTGCAGGCCATGGTCGCGCGCGAGATGTTCGTGGCCGGTGAATGCTTCGTCCGGCTGCGCCCGCGCCGGGCCGAGGACGGTCTGCTGGTGCCGCTGCAGCTGCAGCTTCTACAGTCCGAAATGCTGCCCTTCGAGAAGACCGAGACCGCGGCGAACGGCAACCGCATCCGCTGCGGGATCGAGTTCGATGGGATCGGCCGGCGGGTGGCCTACCACTTCCGCCGCCGGCATCCGGGTGACAGCACCGACCAGGGGGCGGTCATCCCGGAGACGGTGCGCGTGCCTGCGGCGGACGTGCTGCACATCTACCGCCCCATCGACGCGGGCCAGATCAGGGGCCTGCCGCATATCGCGCCCGCCATGGTGCGGTTGTTCCTGCTCGACCAGTATGACGATGCCGAGCTGGACCGGAAGAAGACCGCGGCGATGTTCGCGGGCTTCATCACCAAGACCGCGCCGGAAGAGCCGATGATGGGCGAGGCGGAGGCGGATCTCGACGGCGCGGCCATCGCGAGCCTCGAACCCGGCACAATGCAGGTGCTGCTGCCGGGCGAGGACGTGAAGTTTTCGTCTCCGGCGGATGTCGGCGGCGGTTACGAGGCCTTCCAGTATCGCACGCTGCTGGCGGTCTCGGCCTCGCTGGGGCTGCCCTATCACCTCGTCACGGGCGATGTCCGGCAGGCGAACTACTCGAGCCTGCGCGCCGAACTCGTGGAGTTCCGCCGCCGCATCGGTCAGCTGCAGCATGGCGTGATCGTGCACCAGCTCTGCCGCGTGGTCTGGCAGCGCTGGCTGGAGACGGCGGTGCTGTCGGGTGCGCTCGACGCCGATCCCGCGGCGGCGCGACCCGTGCAATGGATCCCGCCACGCTGGGACTGGGTCGATCCGCTGAAGGACATCCAGGCGCAGGTGCTGGCGATGGAGGCCGGCATCACCTTGCGCCGCGAGGTGATGC
>JBCBHB010000542.1:0-2718 GCA_038526025.1 Pseudomonadota bacterium | reverse complement strand
CTGTCTCTGGAAGGGAGCCTACCTGATGTCCGACCCGGTGCACGAGATCGAGGAGGCCGGCCAGACGCTGGCGCGCGCACGCGGCGAGATCGCCAAGCGCATCGTCGGGCAGGAGGAGGTGGTCGAGCTCGCCCTCACCGCCATCCTCTCCGGCGGCCACGCGCTCCTCGTCGGCGTGCCGGGCCTCGCGAAAACCCGCCTTGTCGAAACGCTTGGCACCGTGCTCGGGCTCGATGCGAGCCGCATCCAGTTCACGCCGGACCTGATGCCGGCCGACATCCTCGGCTCCGAGGTGCTGGAGGAGGGGCAGGACGGCGCGCGGATGTTCAAGTTCATCCAGGGCCCGATCTTCACCCAGCTCCTGCTGGCGGACGAGATCAACCGTGCCTCGCCCCGTACACAGTCCGCCCTCCTGCAGGCCATGCAGGAGAAGGAGGTGACGGTGGCGGGCGAGACGCGGAAGCTCGCCAAGCCCTTCCACGTGCTCGCCACGCAGAACCCGATCGAGCAGGAGGGCACCTATCCGCTGCCCGAAGCACAGCTCGACCGGTTCCTGCTGCAGATCGATATGAGCTACCCGACGCGGGACGAGGAGCGGAACATCCTGCTCGCCACCACCGGTGTGGAGGATGCGGTTTCCGAGCCGGTGCTGGATGCCGAGGCGCTGATCGGCCTCCAGCGGCTCGTGCGCGCCATGCCGGTGGGCGAAGCGGTGATGGAGGCGATCATCAGCCTCGTTCGCTCTGCCCGCCCGGGCGAGGCCGACGCGGCGCCGGGCGCGACCGAGCGGCTGGCCTTCGGTCCCGGCCCCCGCGCCGCGCAGTCCCTGATGCTGGCGGTGCGCGCCCGCGCCCTCCTGCAGGGCCGCCTTGCGCCGGATCTCGCCGATGTCCGTGCCCTCGCCGCCCCGGCCCTCACCCACCGTATGGCGCTCACCTTCGCTGCGCGTGCGGAAGGCGCCAGCCTCGGCGAGGTGATCGAGGGCCTGCTCGGCGCGGCCTCGCTCGAGGCTGCGGCTTGAGGGGCGATACCCCGGCTTTCGGGCGGCTCATCGCTGCCGCAGTCGTCGTGGCCGGCCTTCTCACGGGCCCGGCCGCGGCGGCGACGCGCGATCAGGGGCGCGAAGGATCAGGGGCTGAGGCGCAGCTGGCGACGGTGGGCGGCGCCCTCAGCCTGGCGCTCGATCTCTGCATTGCCTTCCGCCGCAAGCCCGCGGATGCGGTTGGCCTCGCCCGCGGCCTCGGCTTCGAGCCGATGACGAACCGCAGCGCCTATGCCCGCGCGTTGGGGTTGGCCACTGCGGGGAGCGACGCTGCGGCCCTGCATGACGCAACGCGGCTCGCCGAAGGCTATTTCGCCCTCCCAGCGGCGCCCGGGGCGGTTACACCCGCGCGGGCCACGCTCGCTGTTACGATCGATCGGGGCGCTGCGAGCTGCCTGATGACCAGCCGCATCGATACCGCCCCCCGCAACCTCTCCAGCGTCGCCCGGCTCGGCGCCGAAGTGCTGGAGGCGAAGGGCGTGCGCTCGACCTGTTTCGATGCCGATGGCGGCCCGCCGCTGCGCATCCTGCGCGGCTGGGGCGGTGGTGTGAGCGCGCGCGGCTGCGAGCAGCCTGCCGAGCTTGCGGCCGCGCAGTGCTGCTGGTTCGAGATCAGCTACCGGGAGACACCGCCCGGCGCCCAACTCAACACCCTCATCCATCTCGCCGGAGGCAAGCGATGAGCGCCACGGGGCTTTCGCCGGAACGCGCCGCCTGGCTGCGGCGGGACAGTGAGCGGATCTCGGGCTCGCTGCCGCCGCTGCTGGTGGAGGCGGAGCGGCTCGTCGCGTCCACCTTCCACGGCGTGCATGGGCGCCGCCGCTCGGGCCCCGGCGAGAATTTCTGGCAGTACCGCGCGGCCCAGCCGGGGGACAGCCTCAGCCAGATCGATTGGCGGCGCTCCGCACGGTCGGACCGGCTCTTCATCCGGGAGATGGAGTGGGAAGCGGCGGAGACCGTGCTCTTCTGGGTCGACCGCGCGAAATCGATGCAGTTCGCGTCGGAGCTGGCGCGCGAGGCCCGGCAGGGGCGGGTGACCAAGGCGGACCGTGCCTCCCTCCTCGCCCTGTCCCTGGCCGTTCTCCTCAACCGTGGCGGCGAGCGCTTCGGCCTCATCGGCACCGATGCCGAGCGTCCCCGCACGGGCGAACGGCAGATCGAACGCTTCGGCGCGCTCCTCTCGGCGGACCATCCGGCGGACAGCCCCGAATTCGGCGCGCCGGCGGATTTCGAGCTTCCACGCGCCGGGCGGGTGGTGTTCATGTCGGACTTCATGGGCCCGCGGGATCAGGTGCTCCCCGCGCTCGAGAAGGCGGCCGGGCGCGGCATCGGCGGCGTCTACGTCCAGGTGCTCGACCCGGTGGAGGAGGCGTTCCCCTTCGAGGGCCGCACCCGGTTCGAGAGCGTGGGCCACGCCATCCGCCACGAGACGGACGAGGCCCGGGCGCTCAAGGAGCGTTATCTCATGCGGCTGGCGGAACGGCGCGACGATCTGGCACGTGCTGCGCGGCGGGCGGGCTGGCAGCTTCTCCTGCACCGGACGGATGAGAGCCCGCGCAAGGCCCTCCTGCAGCTCCACGCTTGGCTCGGGGGTGCACGGTGAGCGACGCGTGGCATAGGCGGCAACGGGCGCTGGGAGGCGCTGTGGCATGATGGGTCTCGGCTTTCTCGCGCCC
>JBCBHB010000541.1:0-2722 GCA_038526025.1 Pseudomonadota bacterium | reverse complement strand
CAACGGCGCCCTCGTGAGCGTCGCGGCCGAGTTCGCCTATTTCTGGTTCAAGGAGTTCGATGCCTTCGAGGATGTCGAGGCAGGCTCCGTGGAGGATGTCGAGATTGTCGCCATCCTCTCGGGCGCCGAGATCATGCTCGAGAACCGCGGCCTCTTCGAAGCGGTCGAGCCCATGATCGGTGCACAGCTCGGCGACCCTGCCGCCATTCCCGCGATCGCTCAGGCCGGCCTGATGCAGGCGCTCACGGAGGACGGCGCCCGCACGCCGAGCCCCGCCGAGCTCGAATTCGTCGAGGAACTGTCGGCGGCTCTCGGCCGCTTCGTGCAGGAGAAGGATCGGCTCGTGGTCACCCTCGCTCCGGCAACGCCGGTGCGGCTTGGCGAAGACGCGCTGGACGACCCCGGCGCCGCCATCGCCCTTCTTTCGCCCACCGTCGGCGCCGCGCCGGCTGCGCGCAGCGCGCTGCTCGACCCCGCGCTGCTGACAAAGGCCGCCAGCGCACCGGAAAGCTTGAGCGCCGAGGAGCGCCTGACCGTCGGCAGCGCCTTCCTGAGCGGTATCGGCGCCCCGCGCGCCCGGCGCGACGGCATCGCCCTGCTCGAGCCGCTGGCCGAGGGTGGCTCCGGCCCCGCCGCCCTGCTGCTCGCGGAAGCCATGATGGCCGAGGGCGCCTATACAGAGGCCTATGTCGCCGCCCTCACGGCCCTTGCCGCCGGCGAAGCCGCCGCCGTGCGCATCGCGGACGAGATGGAGGTACAACTCGCCCTCGACGACATCCTGTTCCATCAGGACCAGGTCACCGGCTTGGTGGACGACGACGCCTTGATCGATGCGGCGGACGTGGCGGGTATGCGTGCGCTCGCCGAGCGTCTCGTCTCCGGTCGCGGCGGGCCGCGCAGCTACGAGAGTGCGCTCTACTGGGCAAGCCTTGCCGCGGCGAGCGGAGACCGGGCGGCTGCCGCCCTCCTCCGCCGGCTCGACAGCCGTTACACGAGCCGCCCGGACGAGGCGGATACCTGGGCCAACGCAACGGCGGACGCCTCCGAGCGCGCGCTCGAGACCTGGGTCAACGGCGGCCTCGCGGCCCGCGTCGCCGCACAGTAAGCGTCCTGGCGCTGGCCGGAAGCGCTCCGGCCAGCGCCCACCCTACCGGATAGATGCGGCGCGCCTGCCCGCCCCTCGCTCGGAACTCCCGGGCCATCGGTTCGTTTCGCACCCATCGGCCACGCCGCTTGACCGCCACGCGAGACGCACGTTACCCGACTGCCAACCATCAGCATCGCTGCCCATCCCGGGAGGAGACCCCATGAAAGCCAGCCGCGCCGTCCAGAAAATCCTGAGCATGTACGAGGGCGAGAACCCCGGCGTGAAGGGCAAGCTCTGCCAGATGCTGATGACCGGCAAGCTCGGTGGCACGGGCAAGATGATCATCCTGCCCGTCGACCAGGGTTTCGAGCACGGCCCGGCCCGCAGCTTCGCGGCGAACCCGGCGGCCTACGACCCGCATTACCACTACCAGCTTGCCATCGATGCGGGTCTCAACGCCTATGCCGCGCCGCTTGGCATGATCGAGGCGGGCGCGGACACCTTCGCAGGGCAGATCCCCACGATCCTGAAGGTGAACAGCGCCAACTCCCTCATCCCGTCGGACGCGCCGAAGGACCAGGCCATCACCGCCAGCGTCGATGACGCCGCCCGCCTCGGCTGCGCCGCCATCGGCTTCACGATCTACCCGGGCTCCAGCGCCGGGCTCGACATGTTCGAGGAGATCGCGGAGATGCGGAACGAAGCCGCCGCCCTCGGCATCGCCACCGTCATCTGGTCCTACCCGCGCGGCGAGAGCCTCACGAAGGACGGCGAGACGGCGATCGACATCGCGGCGTATGCCACGCAGATCGCAGCCCTCCTCGGCGCGCATGTGATCAAGGTGAAGCTCTCCACCGATCACCTCGAGCTCAAGGAGGCCAAGAAGGTCTACGAGGACGAGAAGATCGACATCTCGACCCAGACCGCCCGCGTGGCGGACTGCGTGAAGGCCGCCTTCAACGGCCGGCGCCTGATCGTCTTCTCCGGCGGCTCCAAGAAGGGCTCCGACAGTGTCTACGACGACGCGCGCGCGATCCGCGACGGTGGCGGCAACGGCTCCATCATCGGCCGTAACACCTTCCAGCGCCCGCGGGACGAGGCGCTCGACATGCTCGGCAAGCTCGTCGACATCTATCGCGGCAAGGCCTGATCAGGACTTGCCACCGGGGCGCGCAGCCGCGCGTCCCAACTCGGGATTGCGGCCGGGCCTCCTCAATTGCGCCCCGGTCGCGCCATCCGGGCCCGTCATGACTTCTCGGAAGCAAGATGTTTCCGAGGTTCTCCCATGCGCAGCGTCGCCCTGATGCTTGCCCTGATCGTCTGCACACCCGCGATCGCCCAGCCCTTGGCTGTCGGCGACCTTGCGCGTCAGGCTGGCGTTGCCGGGCACATCTCGCCATGGGTTGAGGGTGGCACGGCTTCGGCAATCGGCGCGACTGAGACGCTCAGCCGCGACCTGGGCAACGCACCGCTCGGCAGCGCTACACGCCCGATTGCCGCTGGAGACAACGCATCGACCGGGCCGATCCCGGCCAGCATCTCCTTCATTCTTGCGGCCATCGGCCTTCTTATCCTCAGCCGGGGCCGCCCGCATACCAGTGCCAGATCTCGGCGGCATCGACACGGTGCCAATGC
>JBCBHB010000540.1:0-2727 GCA_038526025.1 Pseudomonadota bacterium | reverse complement strand
ATTTCGGCACCCATGGCGCGCTCGAGTTCATGCCGGGCAAGCAGGCCGGCCAGTCCGCCACCTCCTGGCCGGACCGGCTGATCGGGGACATCCCGAACCTCTATCTCTACGCCTCCAACAACCCGTCCGAAGGCGCCATCGCCCGCCGCCGCTCGGGTGCCACGCTCATCAGCTATCTCACGCCGCCGGTCGCGCATGCGGGCCTCTACAAGGGCCTCGCCGATCTCCGCGCCTCGCTCGAACGCTGGCGGGTCGACGATGCGATAACGGACGAGACGCGGGAGCGCTTGGCCGAGCAGGTGCAGGCGGAGGCCGCGGCACTCGACCTTTGTGCGCCGGACCCGGTCTGGTGCCTCGCGGACGCGGAAGCGCGCATCCCCAGCCTCCTCGTCTCGCTCAACGAGCTCGAGACAACGCTCATCCCCCACGGCCTTCATGTCGTCGGCCGCCCGCCATCGCTCGAGGAACGGACGGACCTGCTCGGCGTCATGGCCGATGCCGGCCACGGGCTCGAACCGGCCCGGCCCGCCCTCGAACGCCTCGCCATGGGCGGCACCGGCGCGGAGAGCCTCGCCCTCGCGGAGCTGCCGCACATCCCTGAAACACGCGACGCGTTCGACGCCCTCGCCCGCGCCGCGAAGCTGCTGGCGGAAGACCATGAGATCCCTGCCCTTCTCCGCGCGCTCGACGGCCGCTACATGCGCCCCGCCCCCGGCGGTGACCTTATCCGCAGCGCCGAGGTACTGCCCACGGGCCGCAACCTGCATGGCTTCGACCCCTTCCGCATCCCCTCCGCCTTCGCCATGGCCGAAGGGCGGCGGCAGACCGAGAAGCTCCTGGCCCGGCATCTCGACGACAACGGCGCCCTGCCCCGCCGCGTGGCGCTGGTGCTTTGGGGTACCGACACCATCAAGCAGGAGGGCGGGCCGATGGCGCAGGCCCTCGCCCTCCTCGGGGCCGAGCCGCGACGCGACAGCTACGGCCGGGTTTGTGGCGCCACGCTCGTCCCGCTGGAGACGCTCGGCCGTCCGCGCATCGACGTGATGCTGACTCTCTCCGGCATCTTCCGCGATCTCCTGCCCATTCAGGTGAAGGTACTGGCGGAGGCCTGCCAGAAGGCTGCAGCAGCGGACGAGCCGGACGAGATGAACTTCATCCGTGCCGAGACGCGCGCGCTGATGGCCCGCACCGGCGCCAAGCTCGAGGAAGCTGCCCTTCGCGTCTTCTCCAATGCGGACGGCGCCTACGGCTCGAACGTCAACCAGCTCATCGACAGCGGCCTCTGGACCGATGAGGACGAGCTGGCCGACGCCTATGCCGCGCGGAAATGCTTCGCCTATGGCGCGGACGGCAAGCCGATGAAGCGCCCGAACCACCTCTCCGAGATGCTCACCGGCGTCGACCTCGCCTATCAGACGCTCGACAGCGTGGAGCTCGGCGTCACCACGATCGACCACTATTTCGACACGCTGGGCGGCATCGGCCGGGCCGTGAAGCGCGCCCGCAAGGGCCAGCAGGTGCCCGTCTATATCGGCGACCAGACGAAGGGCGAGGGCAAGGTCCGGACGCTTTCGGAACAGGTGGCGCTCGAGACCCGCACCCGTACCCTCAACCCGAAATGGTTCGAGGGCATGCTGGCCCATGGCGCCGAAGGCGTCCGCCAGATCGAGGCGAGCATCACCAACACCGTCGGCTGGTCGGCCACCACCGGCGCCGTCGAGCCCTGGGTCTACCAGCGCACCGCCGAGACCTTCGTGCTCGACGAAGCCATGCGCCGCCGCCTCGCCACCCTCAACCCGAAGGCCAGCGCCCGCCTCGCCAGCCGCCTGATCGAGGCGCATGAGCGGGACTACTGGCAGCCGGACGACGAAACCCTCGCGGCCCTCCACGCCGCCAGCGATGAACTCGAGGACCGCCTCGAGGGCATCACCACCTGAAGGAACGCCCATGAGCCCGCTCGGAGAACCGCCTGCCATCGTCGCCCGCCGCCCCCGCCAGAAGGGAGACGGCGAGGGATCGGTGCAGCAGCACATGGACCCCAAGATGAAGATCGAGGGGGCGAAGGTGTTCTCGGTCTACGGCAAGGGCGGGATCGGGAAGTCGACAACCTCCTCCAACCTCTCCGCCGCCTTCTCGAAGCTCGGCAAGCGGGTGCTGCAGATCGGCTGCGACCCGAAGCACGACAGCACCTTCACGCTCACGAAATGCCTCGTGCCAACGGTCATCGACGCGCTCGAAAGCGTTGATTTCCATACCGAAGAGCTGCGGGCGGAGGACTTTGTCTACGAGGGCTATAACGGCGTCATGTGCGTGGAGGCCGGCGGCCCGCCCGCGGGCACGGGCTGCGGCGGCTACGTGGTCGGCCAGACCGTGCGGCTCCTGAAGGAGCACCATCTGCTGGAAGATACCGACGTGGTGATCTTCGACGTGCTGGGCGACGTGGTCTGTGGCGGGTTCGCCGCGCCCCTTCAGCACGCGGACCGGGCGGTGATCGTCACGGCCAACGATTTCGACTCGATCTACGCCATGAACCGCATCGTCGCGGCCGTGCAGGCAAAGTCGAAGAACTACACCGTGCGCCTCGCCGGCTGTGTGGCAAACCGCAGCCGCGAGACCGAGCAGGTGGACCGGTACTGCGAGCAGGTCGGGTTCCGCCGCCTCGCGCATCTGCCGGATCTCGACGCCATCCGCCGCTCCCGCCTTAAGAAATGCACGCTCTTCGAGATG
>JBCBHB010000539.1:0-2734 GCA_038526025.1 Pseudomonadota bacterium | reverse complement strand
GTGATGATCCCCGGGCAGTTCGGCCCGATGAGGCGCGAGGTCGAGCCCTCGAGCGCCCGCTTCACCTTCATCATGTCCATCACCGGGATCCCCTCGGTGATGCAGACGATGAGCGGCACCTCGGCATCGATCGCCTCCAGGATCGCATCGCCGGCGAAGGGCGGCGGCACGTATATCACCGAGGCATTGGCGCCCGTCTTCGCCACCGCATCGCCCACCGTGTCGAAGACCGGCAGGCCGATATGCTCGCTGCCGCCTTTGCCGGGCGTCACACCGCCCACCATCTGCGTGCCGTAGGCGATCGCCTGCTCGCTGTGGAACGTGCCCTGCGCCCCGGTCAGGCCCTGGCAGATCACCTTGGTGTTTTCGTCGACGAGCACGGCCATCGGGCGTCTCCTTCTCTGGGGCTGACCCTAGGGTTACCTGTGCCGCTCCTCGGCGGCGCTGGCTTCGCCGCGGGCGCGGCGCTTGGGCGGCATCGCCGCGGCTGCGGCGGGAGGCGGGGCGGGCGGGCGCGGCGGCCCGTATCGCGTCCCGGCGGACCCGCAGCAGCGGGCTCAGCGCGCGCCGGCCGCCCCTGCAGCCCGCAGCATCGCGAGCCCGGTTCCGCCGATGGCGCCGCCGATCAGCGACACCACAATCGCATAGAGCCCGAGGATCGCGAGCGCAAGGTAGCCGAGCTCCCGCGGCGCCCCCATCGTCATCGCCACGCTGCCAACCATGCAGAGCGTCACGATCCCGCCGGAGATCACGCCGCCCGAAATCGCGAAGGCCGCAAGCGGTCCGCGACCCGAGACGATGCCGAAGAGGATGGTGAGAACCGCAACCATCAGCGCTGCAGCGCAGGTCAGTCCCCAGGCCTGGCCAATATGCCCGAGTAGCCCGATCGTATCGCCCAGCTGCGCCATGCCTGAACCCCCGCGCTCACGCCTCTCGGGCGGTCTGCCCCGCTCTCAGCCCCGCCCCTGCCCCGTCGCCCCCAGCGGGCGCAGCAGGACATGGATGTTGTCGTCAAGGATCAGGTTCCAGCGGTTGATCAGCTCGATCCCGAACCCCTCCTCGAATGCCATGCGCCGCAGCGTGGCGAGGGTGAAGTAATTCACATGATCGGGATGACGGAAACCGCACCAGTGCCGCCCCATCACGACCCGGTTGAGCGAGCCGTAGTTCGGCACCTTCACGTACACCGCACCCGACGGCTTGAGGACGCGCGCTGCCCCGGCAAGCGCACGCCGGGGATCGGTCTCGTGTTCGAGATAGCTGCGGAACAGAATACCGTCGAAATGGCGCTCCGGGAAGCGTTCAATCGCCTCCGCCCCAAGTCCCTGCACGCAGGCCCCGCCCAGCGGTCGCATCTTCGCATCCGCCGACGCCGCCAGCGCCTTCGAGACCTCGATGCCATAGGGCGTGAAGGGCGCCTTCACCCGGCCGCCGGCGCCGCAGCCCACATCGAGCACGTTGCCGCCCTCGCCCCCATCCCCGCGGCGGAACCAGCGGCGATAATAGTCCATCTCGTCCCGCCGGAAGACGCGCGTGCGCGCCCGCGTCGCCACGTCGAGCTTGTAGACCGCCGGCGCCTCCTCGATGCGCCGCTCGGCCTCCGCCGCAAAGCTCTCCTCCCAGGCTCCCTCGCCCGCCTCCAGCGCCTCCGCCTCCGGCGGATTGGCCAGGTACACGAACCCGCACGCCCCACAGGCCGCCACCGCCCACTCCGGCGGCGCATACCGCGCAAGCCTCGAAGGCTGGTTGGCCCCACAGGCGGGGCAGCATCGACGGTGGCTGGAGGATGTCATCGGAAGGCTCCTGCGGCGCGGCAACATGCCGTTGGGCCCCGCCTAGCAGCCTCAGTGAGCGATGTCAGGCCCGACTGTCCCTGCACCATCCTCTCCCGAAGGCCCCGGCGGCTGTGCACAGCCGGTCGATGAGCCCTCTTGTGGCGCACCCTGTGCCACGCGGGAGACGCCCAAGGCATGCAGCACCTGCGCGCGCAAGATCTCCGCGTCCCAGCGCGCACCGACCTCCAGCATCTCGACACCGGCGCGTCGCAGCGCCTCGCGCTTCACAGCATCGCGGAGGAAGGCCTGCCCCTGATGATGCCCCGCCCCCTGAAACTCGATGGCAAGCGCCAGATGGCCGGAGCGATCGATCACCGCGAAGTCGAGCCTTTTCGAATTGATGGCGGCATGCGCCTTTGCCCGCTCGATCTCGCTCCCCGCGCTCCGCACGGGCCGGATCACCTCGCCGAGGCTCGTCTGTGCCATAAGGCGGTAGCCGCTGAGCGGTGAAAGGGTCTCCTCGAGCACGCGGAAGACGGCGAACTCACCCTTGTTGAGGAGGCGGCATTTCTCGAAGGCCATCTTCCCGACAGCGTCCATCTGCACCGCAGGGTCCACCATGCGGCGCCGCATCGGCTGCTGTGGCCCTGCAGCGTCGGGCACGACACGTAACCTGGGCCGCATGCGCGATCCACGACGCCTCCTGCCCCGAAAGAGCCGCCCTCGGCCAGAAAGCACACCAGCAACGATGCCGAGCAAGATCAGCAAACCGACGAGAAGAACGATCCGCATTATCTGATCGGAAGGAAGGCCACTCAAAAACGGTACGGCCTCTAGGCGATCGAAAATCTCTTCAACTGTCATCGCCGCAGTGAGCCGCGCCATTGCGCCCGAATTGTGGCCGGCTCAGCTCGGATGCGGGCGTTGGCTGGCGGGTGGGCGGAGCAAGGCGCGGGGCG
>JBCBHB010000538.1:0-2735 GCA_038526025.1 Pseudomonadota bacterium | reverse complement strand
GGGCTTCGGGATCGCTGTAATCCACCGGAACTCGGGTGCCCGTGGGGGCGGTGAAGGCTTTGGGCGCGCGGGCATCAAGGGTCTGGCGCTGATCCCAGTCGAGGCAGGCTTCGAGCGCAGGCAGCGGGTCAAGGCGTTTGAGGTCCTCCGCGCTGCGCACCGCGCCGAGATAGGGGAGCAGCCAGTCCGCAAGCCCGTCCATCAGCGCACTGTCCGAAAGATCGGGGAGATCGCCTTGCGCGCCGCGCGCCACCGCAACCCGCGCCTGAAACCGCCGCGCCGCGGCACTCCAGCCAAGCGCCTCCACCCCCAGATCGCGCACCCCCTCCAGCGCCGCTGCCGCGCGCCGCTCGGGCGGCACATCGCTCCAGATCTGATCTTCGAGCGCAATCGCACCCAGCCGCACCTGGTGTCGGGCCTCCACCCGCCGGTGCCGCCGCGACCAGGTGCAGAGCTCCACCATCTCCACCGCGTGCAGTGCGCGCAGCTCACCCTCGCTCACCGGCAGCGCGCGCCGGACCTTGGCCTCCGTCAGGTCACCATCGAGATCCGCGATCACCAGCAAGCGCTGGCCCGCCAGAGCATCCTCGCTCGGCATCACCGCCCCTTTCCCGCCCGACATCAGATAGCGCGGAGCCTCGCCCTTGCGGCGCAGCGCGATCCGGTCAGGGTAGGCGAGCGAGAGCGCCGCACCGGGCGAAAGCGGCGCGCCGTCTCCTTCAAACCGCTTGAGCCGCTTTGCCTCGGCGCGCAGCTCCGCCAGCGCGCCCGCATTCACACCCGCGCCCCCGTCGCGCCCCTCCAGCGCGCGGAGCCGCAATCCCAGGTCCACCGCGCCACCCATCAGCGGATCGCGCACTGAAAGGCAGGCCGCCAGCGCCGCCGTCCCGCGCGCGCCGCGCAGCATATGCGCGATGCGCGGATGCGCTGGCACCTGCGCCATCGCTTGCCCGGCCTGCGTGATCCGATCACCTTCATCGAGCGCCCCCAGCTTGCGCAACAGCGCGCGCGCCTCCGCCAGGGCTGGCGCGGGGGGCGGCGTCAGAAACGGCACATCCGCGGCCCCCCAGCGCGCCAGTGCGAGCGCAAGCGGGGCCAGATCGGTCGCGTCGATCTCAGGCGGTGGAAAGGCGGCGAGCGCGCCGTCCTCGCCCTTCGTCCAGAGCCGGTAGCACACACCCTCGGCCACGCGGCCCGCCCGCCCGCGCCGCTGATCGGCCTCCGCCCGCGTCACCCGCTCGGTGATCAGCCGCGCCATGCCGGAACCTGCATCAAACCGGGAGCGGCGCGCGAGGCCTGCATCAATCACCACCCGCACATCCTCGATGGTGAGCGATGTCTCCGCGATGGACGTCGCCAGCACCACCTTGCGCGTGTCCTCAGGCGCCGCCCGGATCGCCGCCCGCTGCGCCGCAATCGGCATCGCCCCATAAAGCGGCCGCACCTCAACGCCCGGCCCCAGATCGCCCAGCGCCCGCTCCACCTGCCCGATCTCGCCCGCGCCCGGCAAAAACACGAGCACCCCGCCTTCGGCCTCCGCCAGCGCCACGCGCACTGCCTCCGCCACCCAAGGCCCGATGCGCTCGCGCGGCCCCCACCGTGTGGGCGCATACCGGGTCTCCACAGGGTAGGCCCGCCCCTCAGAGGTGATCACCGGCGCGTCGCCCATCAGGGCGGCCACCGGGCCCGCATCCAAGGTGGCCGACATCACGATGAGCGCCAGATCGGGCCGCAGCGCGCCCCGCACCTCAAGACACAGGGCCAATCCCAGATCCGCCGCCAGCGCGCGCTCGTGAAACTCGTCGAAAATCACCGCACCCACGCCGGGCAACTCAGGGTCGCTCTGGATCATCCGCGTCAACAGCCCGTCGGTGATAACCTCGATGCGCGTTTTGGGGCCCACCTCGCGCGCGCCGCGCATTCGGTAGCCCACGGTCTCGCCCACCGCCTCGCCCAGTTCCGAGGCCATGCGCTCCGCCGCCGCCCGCGTCGCCACCCGGCGCGGCTCCAGCATCAGAATGCGCCCCTCCACCTGATCCAGAAGCGCCAACGGCACGCGCGTCGTCTTGCCCGCCCCGGGAGGCGCCTGCAAAACGGCCAGCCCGTGCGCGCGCACAGCATCGCAGAGTGGCCCAAGGGCTGCGTCAATCGGAAGGGGCCGTTTCCATCGAGTTGAGGACGAACCGGCCATATCCCGTGGCTCCGTGGACCCGGTCGGCCTCCCAGAGCCCGTCATCGCGCGCCCTCAGCTCGACCATAAAGTCGAAGCTCTCGGCCTGCTCGACGCCATCTTCGTCGGTCTCGTATCGGGTGTAAGTGGTCGGACATTCTATCCGGTTGTCCCGCGCAGGCCTCGCCGGATCAAGCGCAATCGACGTGCGGCGCGAGCCCGAGAACACCTCAAAGGCCCGACCGCACAGCGCCTCCGGCGTGCCGGGCCACAAGAGTTCCGCAAACACGGTCAGCGGGTCCACCGTGCCGCCCTGCTCGGCGGGGTCCGGCAAGGGCCGCCCCTCCAGCCAATCGGGCTCGGGCACATAGGCCACGCTGATCGGGTCCCCTTCGGCGTAAAGGATGTCGAGCGTCTGCCGGTCGCCGTCCCACAACCCCACCGTGTTGAACCCATCGGGCCGAAGCGACCCGCCCGGCAGAACGCTCCCTTGCGTGAGCCCATTGAATTCCACCCCCGCCAGGCTGAGCGCTACGAGGTGCGGATGCGCGCGGTGGAGGCAGGC
>JBCBHB010000537.1:0-2740 GCA_038526025.1 Pseudomonadota bacterium | reverse complement strand
CGAGGCCTCGGCCCACCAGACCTCGAGCGACCCGGACGGGCCGGGCAAGACCCATCACCGGGTGATCGCGGACCATCTGCGCTCGACCTCGTTCCTGATCGCGGACGGTGTGCTGCCCTCCAACGAGGGGCGTGGCTATGTGCTGCGCCGGATCATGCGGCGGGCCATGCGGCATGCGCATCTTCTGGGCGCGCAGGACCCGCTGATGCACCGGCTGGTACCGGAGCTCACGCGCCAGATGGGCGAGCATTTCCCGGAGCTGGTGGAGCATCGCGGGCTGATCGCGGACACGCTGGAGCGCGAGGAGATCCGCTTCCGCCGGACGCTCGACCGTGGGCTGGGGCTGCTCGAGGAAGAGGTCGGCCGGCTGGGCGAGGGCGAGGCGCTGCCGGGTGAGACGGCATTCAAGCTCTACGACACCTACGGCTTCCCGCTCGACCTGACGCAGGACGCGCTGCGTGAGCGGGGGCGGACGGTGGATACCGACGGGTTCGATGCCGCGATGGCCGAGCAGAAGCGGCAGGCCCGTGCGGCCTGGGCAGGCACGGGCGAGGCGGCGGAGGAGGGCGTGTTCTTCGCCATCCGCGAGGAGAGCGGCGCCACCGAATTCCTGGGCTATGACAGCGAGAGCGCCGAGGGCGTGATCCATGCGATTGCGAAGGGCGGCGCGAAAGTTGCCTCGGCCGGGGCGGGCGAAGAGGTTGCCGTCGTCCTCAACCAGACGCCCTTCTACGCGGAGAGCGGCGGCCAGGTGGGCGATACCGGGCTGATCGAGGCCGCCTCGGGCCGCGCGCGCGTGACGGATGTGAAGAAGAAGGCGGGCGATCTCTTCGTGCATCTCGCCACGGTGGAGGACGGCAGCCTGACCGAGGGCGAGCCGGTGCGGCTTTCCGTGGATGGTGTGCGGCGTGCGGCGATCCGGGCCAACCACTCGGCGACGCATCTGATGCACGAGGCGCTGCGGGCGGCGTTGGGGGACCATGTGGCCCAGCGCGGCAGCCTGGTGGCGCCGGAGCGGCTGCGCTTCGACTTCCAGCATGCCGAGGCGATGACCGGCGATGAGCTGGCCCGTGTCGAGGCCGAGGTGAACGACCTCGTGCGCCAGGACAGCCCGGTGACGACGCGGCTGATGACCCCGGACGATGCGGTGTCGGAAGGCGCGCGCGCGCTCTTCGGCGAGAAGTATGGCGAGGAGGTTCGCGTCGTTTCCATGGGCCGGCGGGATGCGCGGCATATGGGCGGGGAGAGCGGGCCCGCGGGCCTGACCTACAGCCTCGAGCTTTGCGGTGGCACGCATGTGGGGCGCACGGGCGAGATCGGCCTCTTCAAGATCGTGGGCGAGGGCGCATCCTCTGCCGGTATCCGGCGTGTCGAGGCGCTCACGGGGGCGGCCGCGCTTGCCTATGTGACGGAGCGGGAGGCGGCGCTCGATGCCGTTGCCGCGGCGCTGAAAACCCGGCCCGCGGAGGCGCCTGACCGGGTGACCGCGCTGCTCGCCGAGCGCCGGCAGATGGAGCAGGAGATCGCCGAGCTTCGAAAGCAGATCGCGCTCGGCGGCGGGGGCGGAGAGGCGGCGGGGCCGAAGGATGTGGCCGGCGTGCCCTTCCTCGCGCAAAGCCTGACCGGCGTGAACCCGAAGGACCTGCGGGGCCTCGTGGACGAGCACAAGAAGCGGCTCGGCACGGGCGTGGTGTTGCTGGTGGCGGAGGCGGGCGGCAAGGCCAGCATCGCCGCCGGTGTGACCGCTGACCTGACCGACCGTGTCTCGGCCATCGACATCGTGAAGGCTGCCGTGGCGGCCGTGGGCGGTGTCGGCGGCGGCGGCCGGCCCGACATGGCGCAAGGCGGCGGGCCGGATGCGGCGAAGGCCGAGGACGCGATCAAGGCGGCCGAGGCGGTCATCGCGGGCTGAAGACCGGTTCCCGGGCGGGATTGCGCGCGGCGCTGCGACGGAGAGCGCCCCGCGGCGCGTATGCTGGGTGTCCAAACAACGGGAGACACCCCATGAAGAAGTTCCTTCTCGCGGGCGCGGCCCTCGCCGCCCTTGGCGCTGCTGCCACGATCACGAACGTGCCGGGCGCCTTCGCGCAGAGCGGTGACCGCGTGGCGGCGCGGGCTGCAGTCAACGACGAAGGCGGGCCGCGCTACCAGGGCCGTCAGGCGCGGGGCGAGGGCAAGCGCGGTGGCCGCCGGGCGATGATGCGTCGCCTGATCGAGCTGCAGGAAGCCTATGACGCGGATGGCGACGGCGCGGTGACGCAGGCCGAGATCGACAGCACCCGTGCCGCGCGCCTCGCCGCGTTCGACGTGGACGCCGATGGCACGCTCAGCATCACCGAGTACGAAGCGCTCTGGCTCGACGCGATGCGCGAGCGGATGGTGCGCCAGTTCCAGCGCCATGATCGGGACGGGGACGGGATCGTGACGGCGGAGGAGTTCCAGCGCCGCACGGCGAACATGGTGATGCTGCGGGACCGGAACGGCGACGGCGCGCTCAGCATCGACGATCTTCGGCGCAACCGCCGGGCCGAGGCGCCGGCTGCACCCGCCGAGTGACGGCAGGGCCGGCCCCGGGCAAAGGGGCCGGCCGCACGCTCACATGAGCATCGACATCGGATCCTCGAGATAGCCCACGAAGGCCTCGAGGAACTGGGCGCCGAGCGCGCCGTCGATCACCCGGTGGTCTACCGAGAGGGTCACGGACATGACCGTGGCCGTGGCCAATGCACCGTCCTTCACC
>JBCBHB010000536.1:0-2743 GCA_038526025.1 Pseudomonadota bacterium | reverse complement strand
CGTGCTCGGCAACATGCTGGAGGAGGCCTTCGCCACCTCCGTCGAAGGGTTCGACAGCCGGAACCACCCCCTGGCGCGGTTCGAGCTGCAGGACGTGGAACCGCTTGGCGGGGATCGCTTCAGGGTCCGCGGCGTTGCGGAAGTGAAGGGCAAGCGCCGGCGTCTGGTGAGCGAGGGAACGCTGCGGGTTGCGGCGGACGAAGCGCGCGCCGTGGGGCGCCTCAGGCTCGACCGGCTGCGCTTCGGCGTCGGCGTCGGGCCCATCGCCTCGCTGCTCAACCTCGGGCGCTGGGTGACGGTGGAATACGAGCTTGTCGCCCGGCCCGCGGGCGGCGGGAGCACAGGATCTCAATGACACGGGAGCCGGAGCGATGACGGCGGCGAACACGACGGCAAGCTGGGGCTGGGTGCAGCGCGGGATCCACTGGGTCGCCGGCGCGGTGATCCTGTTCCAGCTCGGCATGGGCTATTACATGACGACGTTCCTCGGGGACTTCGAGCGGTTCGATCAAATCCAGATCCACAAGAGCTGGGGTTTTGTGGCGTTCATGCTGATTGCGCTGCGGATCATCTGGCGCGCCGTGAACCCTACGCCGGCCGAGCCCGAAATGCCGGACTGGCAGCGCATCGCCTCGCGCGGGAGCCACATCGCGCTCTATGTGCTGATGGTGGTGCTGCCGGTGACGGGGTGGCTGATGTCCTCCGCCTCGCCGCTGAACGACGTGGACGCCTACCCGTTCCAGATCAAGAACATGGTGTTCGGGCTCTTCGAAATGCCGGACCCCTATCCGGTGGGCGACCGGGACCTGGCGGAGACCTTCGCGACACTGCACGAGTTTGCCGCCTGGGGCATCGCGGCGCTGCTGGTGCTGCATGTGGCGGCCGCGCTGAAGCACCAGTTCGTGGACCGGGACGGGCTGCTGACCCGCATGATCACGGGCCGGCCGGCGGACTGACCGAAAGGGAGAGGCCTGGCGGCCCGGACCGATCTCCGGGCCGCTCGGCGTTCAGGAGGCGTCGTCCCGGGCGGGCGCGCTGGCACGGTCCACGGTATCGTCGGTCATCTCGGCGAGGCTGCGGATGAGGGCGATGACCTCTGGCGTGTCCCACTCCGCATCGCCGGTGAGGCGCGCGACCTCGCGGCCCTCGCGGTCGAGCACGAGCGTGGCGGGCAGACCGATGACCGCCGCTTCGCGCGGGAGCTTGCCGCGGCGATCCACGTAGATGCCGAGATGCTCGACAGCGATCTCGTCGAAGAAGCGACGCACGGGATCCGCGCCGCCCCGGTCTGTGGAGAGCGCGACCACGGCCACGTCGTCCCCACCCACGGCCTTGGCGAGACGGTCGATCGACGGCATTTCCTTGCGGCAGGGCGGACACCAGGTGGCCCAGACGTTGAGGACGACGACCTTGCCGCCGAAATCGGCGAGGGTCATCTCGGCATCCTCGCCGTCCTTGAACGCCTCGCCATAGGGCCCGCGGGCTTCCTTGTGGACCACCATCTTCGGGAGCGCTTCGGCGGCCTTGGCCTTGAAGGCCGCCCTGTCCTCCGGCGCGAGTGGGCCAGCGTTTGCCCAGCCCCCCGCCGCGCCGATTGCTCCGATAGCAACGGCGCCGTATAGGAGAGCGGCGATCGCCGGGCGGCTGAAGCGGCTGGGCAGGGTCGGCATGGGCATGAATTCCTCTCACGGGCTCCCGGTCATGGCGGAAAATAGCGCAAGCGGGGTTGCGGGTAACCCCAAGGACGACGCGCCGAGCAACGCGGCCGGTAACGCGGCGAACACGATGTGGGGAGGGCGGTTCGCGGCCGGCCCCGCGGCGGTGATGGAGGCGATCAACGCATCCATCGATTTCGACCGACGGCTGGCGGCGGAGGATATTGCCGGCAGCCGGGCCCATGCGGCGATGCTGGCCCAGCAGGGCATCATCTCGGCCGAGGACCAGCAGGCGATCGACCACGGGCTTTGCGAGGTGGCGCGCGAGATCGACGAGGGGCGCTTCGCCTTCTCCCGCGCGCTCGAGGACATCCACATGAACGTGGAGGCGCGCCTGAAGGAGCTGGTGGGCGAGCCTGCGGGCCGGCTCCACACCGCGCGCAGCCGCAACGACCAGATCGCGACCGACTTCAGGCTTTGGGTGCGCGCGCGGCTCGACGAAACGGAGACGGCACTGACGGCGCTCATCGCGGCGCTGGTGGACCAGGCGGCGGCGGGCGCGGATGCGGTGATGCCTGGCTTCACCCATCTCCAAAGCGCGCAGCCGGTGACCTGGGGCCACCACATGCTCGCCTATGCCGAGATGTTCGCGCGGGACCGGGGGCGGATGCGGGATGCGCGGGCGAGGATGAACGAGTGCCCACTCGGCGCAGCGGCGCTGGCCGGCACGTCCTTCCCCATCGACCGGGGGTTCACGGCAGCAGCCCTGGGCTTCGACCGGCCGATGGCCAACTCGCTCGATGCCGTGAGCGCGCGGGACTTTGCGCTGGAGTATCTCTCGGCCGCGGCGATCTGTGCCACGCATCTCTCCCGGCTGTCGGAAGAGATCGTGATCTGGTCCTCGGCCCAGTTCCGCTTCGTGAAGCTGACGGATGCCTACACCACGGGCTCCAGCATCATGCCCCAGAAGCGGAACCCGGATGCGGCGGAGCTGTGCCGGGCCAAGGCGGGGCGGATCATGGGCGCGTTCATGGCGCTGGCGACGGTGATGAAGGGCCTGCCGCTCACCTACTCGAAGGACATGCAGG
>JBCBHB010000535.1:0-2747 GCA_038526025.1 Pseudomonadota bacterium | reverse complement strand
CACGGAAGCCGTTGCGGCATTCTACCAGCGCTACCAGACGCGCTATGGCGAGCGCCCGCCCTTCGTCGCCGTGCTCGGCTACGATGCGGGCCTGATCGCGGCCACCCTCGCCAGCGAGGCGCGCGCCGCTGGCATTGGCGATGCGTTCTCGCGCGATGCACTGACCCGTGCCGGCGGATTCGAAGGCGCCGTCGGCGCTGTAAGGCTGCGACCTGACGGGCGTACCGATCGAGGCCTTGCGGTGCTCGAGGTCGGGAACGGCAGGTTCGTGGTCCTCGATCCGGCACCGCGCCGCTTCGACCTCGGCAGCTGAGCGGTCGCGCCGCGGTCGCCCCCACGGAGTAGCGTTGACCAGCTCACCTGACCCGATCCTCGCCCCCTCCTCCCCGCCGCACGCGCAGCGGCACGCCAGTGCCCGCCCCAGCGCGCCGCGCGATGAGGCAAACTTCGCCGGGCTAGCCCACTTCATCCGACCCGCCAGAGAGCTGGCCGATCGCGATGCCCTCATCGGAGAGATCGACGCACTTGTTGCCGCCGAGGGCAAGGCCGCGGCCGCCCGTGGGGCGGTGCTCGACCTCCTCGCAGAGGCGCTCGAGAGCGGCCGGTCTCGCGTGCAAGCATCGCTCTTGGAGGAGCCCTGTGCCGGCCTCCGGGTCGCACGCGCCTATGCCCATGTGACGGATGTCGTCGTCGCAAGCCTGGCCCACTACGCCACGGCGCATCTCCATCCCGCGCCGATCCGCACTCGTGGCGAGCGGCTTTCCGTGATCGCCGTTGGTGGCTACGGGCGGGGCGAGATGGCGCCCTTCTCCGATGTCGATCTCCTCTTCCTCACGCCCTTCAAGCGCACGGCCTGGGCCGAGAGCGCTGTAGAGGCGACGCTCTACCTGCTCTGGGATCTGAAGCTGAAAATCGGCCAGGCGACGCGCACGGTGGACGAATGTCTCCGCCTCGCGGGCTCGGACCTGACCATCCGCACGAACCTCCTCGAACAACGTTTCATTGCGGGCGACCCCGCCCCGGCCGAGACACTGGAGGAGCGCCTTTGGAAGGAGCTGTTCCTGCGAACGGGCCCGGAGTTCGTGCAAGGCAAGCTGAGCGAGCGGGACAAGCGCCACAGTCGGCATGGGGGCTCCCGCTACTTGCTGGAACCGAACATCAAGGAAGGGAAGGGCGGCCTCCGCGACCTGCAGACCCTGCACTGGATCTCCCGCTACCTTTATCGCTCGACGGACGCCTGGGACCTCGTGGAGCGCGGGGTGTTCGAGCATGACGAGGTCGCACGCTTCGCCGACGCCGCGAGATTCCTGTGGGCGACGCGATGCCACCTGCACGACCTGGCGGGCCGCGCCACCGAAGTGCTGAGCTTCGACCGCCAGGTCGAGATCGCGGCGCGCATGGGTTACGAGGATGCCGGTGGGCGCATGGGGGTCGAGCGCTTCATGCACAGCTACTTCCGGCACGCGAAGAGTGTGGGCGACCTCACCCGCATCTTCTCAGCCGCCCTCGAGGCGCAGCACGCGAAGCCCATGCCGCGCTTCTCCCAGCTGCTCTCCGCGCTCTCGCTTCGAAGCCCGGACTCCGGCGGGGACGGTGTCTTCACGGTTCGGGACGGACGGCTGGCGCTGGCGGAGCCGGATACCTTCGAGCGCGATCCGCTTGCGATCCTCGCGCTCTTTCGTGAGGCGGCGCGGACGGATGCCCGCATCCATCCGGAGGCGACCCGTGCCGTGACCCGCGCGCTCGACCTGATCGACGACGACATGCGCGCCGACCCTCGGGCCAATGCTCTGTTCCTCGAACTGCTGACCGACAAGAAGAACGCCGAGTGGTTGTTGAGGCTCCTCAACGAAACCGGCGTCTTCGGAAAGTTCCTGCCGGAATTCGGGCGCATCGTCGCGTTGATGCAGTTCAACATGTATCATCACTACACGGTCGATGAGCACACCCTAGAGACGCTGCGCATCCTCGCGCGCATCGAGCGCAATGAGGTCGTCGAGGACCATCCCGTTGCGTCCGAGATCGCGCGGCAGGGCTTCAACCGAAGGGTCCTCTACGTCGCACTGCTGCTCCACGATATCGGCAAGGGGCAGAACCGGGACCATTCGGAGCTTGGCGCGGAGATAGCGGCGGATGTCTGCCCGCGGCTCGGCCTTTCCGAGAGCGAGACGGAGCTGGTGGTCTGGCTGGTGCGCCACCACCTCCTGATGTCCGATGTCGCTCAGAAGCGGGATATCGCGGACCCCGTGACCATCCAGGCCTTCGCCCGCGAGATCCAAAGCCCCGAGCGCCTGCGGCTGCTCCTGATCCTCACGGTCTGCGATATCCGCGGCGTGGGACCGGGAACCTGGAACAACTGGAAGGCCCAACTCCTACGCAAGCTCTACTGGGACACGCGGAACTTCCTCACCTCCGGCGGCGATGTTGTGTCGACGCAGGCCGAGCGGATCCGGGAGGCGAAATCGGCCCTGGCCGAAACGCTCGCGGACTGGAGCGAGGAGGCGCGGGAAGCGGAGCTGGAACGGCACTATCCGCAATACTGGCTGGGCCTCGACACGGCGGCACACGAGACCTTCGCGGCTCTCGAACATGAGATGCCGGACGATAGCCCACCGGACGATATCCAGACCCGGTTCATGCCCGACGAAGCGCGAGATGCGACGGTGGCCTATCTCTACCTGCATGACCACCCGGGCCTCTTCAGTAGGATGGCCGGCGCGTTCGCCCTGTCCGCCGCCAACGTCGTC
>JBCBHB010000534.1:0-2749 GCA_038526025.1 Pseudomonadota bacterium | reverse complement strand
CGCCAGCGCCCGTGCAAGGGCGACGCGCTGGCGCTGCCCACCCGAGAGGGCATGGGGCCGGCGCGTCTCGGCCCCCTCCAGACCCACAAGCGCCAGCATGGTCGCTGCCCGGGTACGGCGCGCGCTCCGCTTCCAGCCCCGCATGCGCAGCCCGAAGGCCACGTTGTCCGCAAGGTCCATATGCGGGAACAGCGCGTAGTCCTGAAACACCGTGGTCGTGGGCCGGCGCACCGGGCTGAGGGCGGTCACGTCCTCACCGCCGATGAGCACGCGGCCGTGGTCAGGGTCGATGAACCCGCCGAGCATGCCCAGCAGCGTGGACTTGCCCGAACCAGAGGGGCCGAGGACCACCGCATAGGCCCCGTCGGGCACGGTGAGAGACACATTGTCGAGCGCCGCGGCGCTGCCGTAGCGCTTCGTTACCCGCTCGACGGCCAAGCCCTTGCTCATGACCGCCGCCGCCGGAAGAGAAGCAGCTCCGCGAGAAGCACCACAACGACCGAGACGAGGAAGACGAGAGAGCCGGCCGCATTGGTCTTGGGACTCAGCCCCGAACGCAACAGGGACCAGATTTCGACCGGCAGGGTCACGTCGAAGCGGGTGAGCAGAAAGGCGATCACGAATTCGTCCCAGGAAAAGGTGAGGCTGAGGGCGAAGCCTGCAAGGATGGCCGGCCAGAGCACCGGAGCCGTGACGAGCGCGAGCACCTTCAGTTCCGAGGCACCAAGGTCGCGCGCCGCCCGTTCGAGGTTCGCGTGCTGCGCGCCCATGGATGCGGCACAGATCGCAAAGCAGAGCGGCGTGTTGATCACGGCATGGCCGATGCCGGTGGTGAGCAGCGACCGGTCGATACCGGTGAGGTTGAAGGAGATGAGCAGGCCGAGGCCGATGATCAGGTAACTGACCGAGAGCGGCGCCATCAGCAGCGCGCGCATGGCCCCGGCCCCCGGCAAGGCGACGCGTGCGAGGCCCCAGGCGGCCAGGAAGCCGAGCATGCACGCAGCAGCAGACGACAGGACGGCGACCCCGAACGAGTTCAGGAGAGCATCCATGACATCGTCATCGCCCAGCACGGCCTCGTACCATCTGAACGTGGCTGGGCGGAACGGCGGGATCGGCAGGCGACCGTCATGAAAGGAGAAGAGCACAAGCACGACCACCGGAAGGTAGATGAAGGCGTAGAGGAGCAGCGCGTAGCCCGCGGTCGCCATGCCTGTGACAGCCCTCATCGGCAGCCCCCGGAGCGCCGCGTCCGCCCCCCCGCCCGTGGAACGCCTTTGCCCGCGGCGCCCAGCAGCCGTCGGGGCCTGTGGCGGCGCGTGGCAGGCTGCGTGGGCCCACAGGCCGCCACGGCACGGCTGGGCGAACGGGCTCCGGCAGTCATACCCGGTCGAGCCTCAGCCAGCGGGCGGCAGCGAGCCATACGAGGGTCACGATCACCATGAGGATGATGGAAAGCGCTGCGGCCATGGGCAGATCCGCCCGCCGCCCCAGCTGCAGCATGATGACCTGGGGCAGCGTGAGCTCCGAGCCGCCACCAAGGATCTGCGGTGTCACATAGTCCCCGATGCAGAGCACGAAGGTGAGAAAGGCGCCCACGGCCACGCCGGGCAGGGTGAGCGGCAGGATCACGTGCCGAAACCGCGCGACCGGCCCGGCACCGAGATCCGCCGCCGCCTGAGCGTAGGAACGCGGCAGCTGCACGAGCGAGGCATAGATCGTCAGCGTCAGCAGCATCACGAAGAAATGGACGAAACCCGTGATCGTCGCGGCACGGCTCGCCGCGATCTCGAGCCCTGGCAGCCCGACCGCCTCGAGCCCCTGATTGAGCGGGCCGTTCGACGACAGCACCAACGTCCACGCATAGGAACGCACCACGTAGGACGTCCAGAACGGCAGGACCGCGAGGGCGAGCGCCAGCCGCTGCCAGCGCTGGGGCACACGAAAGGCGATGATCGCGGCGAGCGGATAGGCGAGCAACACCGAGACGAGCGTGACGATGAGCGTAATCTCGAGCGAGTTCACCAGCGCCTCGACCATCGCCGGGCGCTCGAGAAAGGCTTGGTAGTTTCCGAGATCCCACACGCGCGCGATGCCCTCGTCACCGCGCCGCCAGAGGCTCATGGCGGCCATCACGCCGAAAGGGGCCGCGAAGAAGGCAAGCGTCCAGAGGAGCGCCGGCAGCACCGCCGCCAGGGCAACGCCGCGCTCGCGTGCCGCCACGCTCATCGGCAGCCCGCCAGCACGAACCGGCGGGCGGCTGGCTGGCGGGTGGGCGGAGCAAGATGCGGGGCGACGCCCCGCAGCGCGCGAACGGGCCGACCGTCAGACAGCCGCCTCACTGCTGGAGCATCTCGGTCCAAGCATCCTGCATCGCACGGTCGAGCTCTGCCGAAGGCGCGGGATAGAGCTGGGCGCGTTTGAGATACGCCGCCTGCTCGTCCCAGCGGAGCGCTGCCTTCTGCGCGTCCGTCAGCACGTCCCCGGCTTTCGAATTCGCCGGCATCGCCCAGTAACAGGAGGATGTGGCGAGCGCCGCCTGACCTTCCGGGCTCAACACGTGCTGGACGAATTTCAGCGCCAGATCCAGCTTCTCGCTGTCGGCGAACACACCGATGGACTGCGACCAGCGCACGCCGCCCTGCTCCGGCAGCACCCAGTCGAGATCCGGCAGCTCTGACGTCAGCGCGGCGGTTACCCACTCGCCGCATCCTCCTGTTACTGGGCGATGCCGGCGAATTCGAAAGCC
>JBCBHB010000533.1:0-2757 GCA_038526025.1 Pseudomonadota bacterium | reverse complement strand
GAATGCCCGCCCGGAGACTGATACGCCACCGCTTCTGGCAGAGACACTGGAGCTCACGCGGTCGCTCCTGCAGAAGCGCGCGGCCGAGGCGGGCGTCGGTCTCACGGCGCTTCTGCCCGAGGATGAACTGCGCCCGGACTGTCCGGTCGAGAAACTCCGCCAGATCGTCTTCAGCATGAGCGCCGGTGCGATCCTCCGAACTGCGACGGGTGGGAGCGTCAGCCTCTCCGCCATGCTGGAGCCATCGGGCGAGGTTTCGGTGATCGCCACGGAACATGAGCGCGATGGTGCGCCCCGGCCTGTCGAGGGTTCCGCGGCGGCGCAGGCTGGCGAGGCGGCGCTCGCGCTCACGCGGCGCATGGTGGAGAGCGAGGGCGGGGTCTTCGAGTACGGCCCGATCACCGATCCTGAGGTCGCCGGGACGCGCGCCTGCTCCGCCACGTTCCCGGCGGCGGGGGCCGAGACCAGGGGAACCGTTCCCCAGCCCTCGGCATCGTCGCCTGCCGACGCCCAGCCGCTGCGTCTCGATACGCCGATCGAAGCCGCCGTCGCGGCCCGGGTGAACGGCTCCTGAAAGGCTCGTAGCTTGCCGGGAGGACTGGCGGCGCCGGGCACGCTCGGCTATCGGTCGGTCATGGCATTTTCCACTGCAGATGGCAGGCAGATGCGTGCAGCCGGCGGCGAGCGACAAGCCTGCCCGGCAGAGGCGGCGCGCCGTGCTCTCACGCAGGCAGGGTCGCCGAACGGGGCCACGGCCAGCCTGGTTCTGAGCGGGGAGGGCGAGACGGAAGCCTTCGGTCAGCTCCTCGCCGGCGCCCTTGATGCGGGCGACACCGTTTTGCTTTCGGGAACCCTTGGCGCGGGCAAGTCCGCACTGGCGCGCGCGATCCTGCGCGCCCGGCTGGGGAACCCTGCGGCTGAAGTGCCCTCGCCCAGCTACACCCTGGTCAATGTCTACGAACCGGCGGTCGGACCGCCGGTCTGGCACGCCGACCTCTACCGGTTGGGCGACAGTTCCGAACTGGCCGAGCTTGGCCTGGAGGACGCGCTCACAAGCACCATTTGCCTGATCGAATGGCCGGACCGGTTGCCGTCCCCACCAACGCGTCGTCTGGAGATTGCCCTGGCCCTGCCGAGCGACGCATCGGCGGAGGATGTGAGGATCGCGCAGATCACCGCAATGGGGTCCTGGCCCCGGCTCGAGGCGTTGGGAGCATGACGGCCGGCGCAGCACCTGCCGCCCCGCGGAGCGAGGCGCATGCGTTCCTCGCCGCCGCGGGCCTCGCCTCGCCGGGCATAGCGCCCCTGGCCGGTGACGCCTCGGCGCGCCGCTACTTCCGTGTGGCGGGCAAGGGCCTCTCGCTCGTGCTCATGGACGCGCCCCGCCCGGCCAACGAGAGCATGGCGTTCTTCGTCGCGGTCACGCAGTGGCTTCGGGAACGTGGTCTCTCGGCGCCCGAGGTCCTCGCCAGCGATCTCGACCAGGGTTTCGTGCTGCTCGAAGACCTCGGCGATGCGCTCTTCGCCCGCGTGCTGAGCCCCGGTGATGCCCGGCCTGACGAGGCGGCGCTCTACGGTGCCGCCGTCGATCTGCTGGCCACCCTGCCGGCGGGTGCCGCGCCAGAAGGAACCGGGCCCTACGGCCGAGACGTGCTCCTACGCGAGGCGCGCCTGGCGAGCGATTGGTGGGCGGCGGGGACGGGCGCACCCCTCTCGGCCGACGCGCTGGCGGAGTACGAGGCACTGCTGAGCGACGCCCTCGCCCCCGCGCTGGTCGCGCCGGCCCAGGGGGTCGCGACGCTGCGGGACTATCACGCCGAGAACCTGCTCTGGCTGCCCGAGCGGCCCGGCCTATCCCGTGTCGGCCTGCTCGACTATCAGGACGCGCTGCTTGGTCACCCGGCCTATGATCTCGTCTCACTTCTCGAGGATGCGCGGCGGGACACGGATGAGCCCCTGCGGCACGCGATGCTGGCCCGCTACCTTGCCGCGCGCGGCATCACCGGCGATGCGGCCGAGACATTCCGCGCCGCCTATGCCGCGCTTGGCGCTCAGCGGAACCTCAAGATCGTCGGCATCTTCGCCCGGCTTTGCCTGCGCGACGGCAAGCCACGCTATCTCGACCTGATCCCGCGTGTCTGGGCGCATCTGCAGCGGGACCTGTCGGCACCGGGCCTCGCCGCCCTGCGCCGGTTCGTCGCCGCCAACATCCCGGCACCGGATGGCGAGCGGCGCGAACGCCTGGCCGCACGGGCGGGCGAGGGGATCGCCGCATGAGCGAGCAGCCGAGGCCGCACTCCGCCTTCGTGCTTGCGGCAGGCCTCGGCACCCGGATGCGCCCGCTCACCGAGACCATGCCGAAGTCGATGGTCCCCGTCGCTGGCCGGCCGCTGATCGACCATGCGCTCGGACGCGTGGCCGAGGCGGGGATCGAGCGCGCGGTGGTCAACCTGCACCATTTTGCCGATCTCCTGGAGGGCCATCTGGCGGCCCGGTCCGCGCCACCGGCGATCGCTCTTTCGGACGAGCGGCCGGCCCTGCTCGACACTGGTGGCGGGCTCGCTGGCGCGGACGCGCTTCTGGGCGAAGGGCCGATCCTCGCGCTGAACTCGGACGCGATCTTTGCGGGTCCGGAGCCGATGCCTGCGCTGCTTCAGGCCTGGTGCGCTGCAGCGGGCATCGATGCGCTTCTTCTCCTCGTCCCCCGGGCGGCAACGGTTGGATACACCCGGGCGGGAGACTTCTTTCTGGAGGCTG
>JBCBHB010000532.1:0-2758 GCA_038526025.1 Pseudomonadota bacterium | reverse complement strand
AGCTCATCCGCCTCCAGCATCGGCGCCAGCAGGCGCGTGGTGCCCATGACGGTGTTGACCGTGACGTCAGGATGGGAACGCGCGAAGCCGCCCAGGGCGTGCTCCAGCCGCGCACCCGGCAAATCGTCGATCGCGCCGAGGCGCACGCTGCCGGAAAGGGCGGGGTACCGGAACGCGTCCAGCGCCTCCTGCTGCGCCGCAATCAGCCGCCGCGCGTGGGGCAGCAGGCGTTCGCCTTCCTGCGTCGGCTCCATGCCCTGGCGGTCCCGGCAGAAGAGGCGGACGCCCAGCATCTCCTCGAGCTTCTTGAGCTGCATCGAGAGCGCGGCCGGCGTTCGTCCCACCCGCTGCGCCGCATGCGTGAGCGACCCGGTCTCGGCAATCGCCACCACGCTCTTCATCACATCCGGATCGAGCGTCGCGCTCGCCGAAAGGGTGGCGGGGCGCGCTGCGTTGATGGGCTGCTGTTCCATACCGGCTGATTAAGCCGTGCTGAATGTATCTGTCAATACAATCAGTTTGTCTGAATCCACTGACTTCCCCAGGTTGACCTCATCGAACGGCCCTGTCGGCCACTGCGAAGAAGGAGACGGACGATGTTCACCCTGCTCGGCGCCAAGGCGCTGAAATACATGGAAGACCACCGCCAGCGCGCTGTCCTGCGCCACATGTTGGAGCGGGACGACTACATGTTGCGCGATATCGGGCTCGACCGTGCGGCGATCCACGAGGCGCTCGCGCTCCCCATGGGCGCCGGCGCGAGGGAGCGGGCGATCACGCTGTCGGAGCGCAGCCTCGGCATCCGCCGCACGATCTGAGCGCCCTTCCGACGACCGAACGCCGCGGCATGCTGAAATGCCGCGGCGTGTCACGTTTTTCCGATCAGCACCCGTCGTCTCAAATTCACGGTGGAAACGCTGCCGATTCCAGCGCATTTTCCCGGTGGGCATGCCGGATTCCCGGCCGTCTGCGTGGGTAGCAAGATATTCCTGGTGCCTGCCGTTAACGGCAATGGCGCGCGCGGCGGGGGTCGCGAAAGCGAGGGAGCGCAGCAATGCTGGATGAGACACCGGGCTTCTTCGGGCCGTTCGGTCCGGGTGGCTTCGATTTCCCGACCGATGTGACCGACGATCTGCAGGATGTGATCGGCAGCGCCGGGGATGATCCTGGCGCGCCGACCGGGGATGTCGGTGTCGATGGCGACGGGGTCGGCGACGCAGACGACCTGCCGACGGCTGGCGACGGTGACGTGACCAGCGACGAGCCCTCGGGCGCCAGCGAGTTCCTGTTGCCGACCGATGGCACGACGGTGAGCGCAATCACCCTGCCGTCCAAGACCTTCATGATACCGCCGAATTTCGCCACGGGGCTGCAGGGCGGGGTTGGCGCGTCCAGTGGTCTCCAGCTCCCGTCCACAACCCTCCAGGTCCCAACGACCACGCTCCAGACCCCGACCACAACGTTCAATGCGCCCGGCTTCGCCAGCGGCAGCTTCGGCACGGCCGTCGAGGTCCCGCAGCCCGAGAACCCGTTCGATTTCTCGGGCGCCATCTTCGATCCGAGCATCGATTTCCCGGTCTTCGTCGACGACATCCCCGGCGCGCCGGAGAGCATCAGCGTCGGCGATACGGAGTTCGGCTTCATCAGCGACAGCTTCGACAACGATCTCTTCAGCCTCCGGCTGACCGCCGGCGAGACCGTGGTGATCGATGCCTTTGCACCTGAAGGCAGCAACCTCGACACCCTGCTCGCCGTCATCGATCCGTTCGGTAACACGCTGGTGGAGAACGACGATTTCAACATCTCCGACAACTTCAACTCGAAGATCGTCTTCACCGCGCCCACGACTGCCACCTTCACCCTCGCCGTCGGCGGCTTCTTCTCGAGCGCAGGCACCTACGGTCTCACGGTCACCGCATTCGAGGACAGCCTCACGGATGTCCAGGAACTCGCCCTCCTCTACGAAGCCGCCTTCGGCCGTTCGGCGGATGCGGAGGGGCTGAACTTCTGGTTGGACGCGCTCGAAAGCGGTCTCACGCTGAACGACGTTGCCGAACGCTTCATCGAGTCGGACGAGTTCATCAGCCTCTTCGGCGAGATCGACACGCTGACGGATGAGGAGATCGTCACCAACTTCTTCGAGAACGTGTTGGAGCGGGACCCCGATCCTGAAGGCCTCGACTTCTTCCTGGGTGTGCTTGCCGATCCCAATGTCGAGCCGGTGAACCTGCTCGTGTCCTTCGCGCTGAGCCCGGAGAACCTGCAGAGTTCGCTGGAGGTTTTCCTGCTCGAGACGAATGCGAGCGGCAACGTTCCGTCCGACAGCGACTTCTTCATTCTCGGCGACGTGCTCTTCTAAGCGCTAGCCGTCGCCGCTGGGGGCCTGGCGGCCAGTCTCGCGCGGCCGGCCACGCCAGTCCCCGATCGCACCGAGCAGCAGCGTGCGCGCCCGCGGCGCCGCTTCGGCCTCGAAAGCGAGGGGCCGGCAGACGGCAATGGCGGCCGTGCCGACACGGGCGGTGAGGGCGGCGTTCACGGCCGCTTCGCCGAAGCGGCGGGAGAGCCGGCCCACGATACCGTGGCCCAGGAAGGGGCCGAGCAGGTCGTCGGTGGCCGAGATCGCGCCTGTGGCAACCAGATGCGTGGCCACGGCTTTCAGCAGCCGCCATGAGCCCAGCCACCCGGAGCGCCCGCCATAAACCTCCGCCACGCGCCGGAGCATGCCAAGGTTCGCCCAGAGCACGAGGCCGATATCGAG
>JBCBHB010000531.1:0-2760 GCA_038526025.1 Pseudomonadota bacterium | reverse complement strand
TGAAGCGGAGGTCGACATAGGCGATCTCCTCGTCCTTGATCTGCTTCACGAGATCGGCGGCTGTTGTCATGGGTCAGTTCCCTCGTTGGTGGTAAGCGTCTGGTTGGGTTGGGGGGTGTGGCGCCGGCCCGTCAGAGGGCGTCGGCACCTTCTTCCCCGGTTCGGATGCGGATGGCGGCCTCGACGGGGCTGACGAAGATCTTGCCGTCGCCGATCTTGCCGGTCTTGGCCGCGCCGACGATGGCGTCGAGGACGGCGTCGAGCTGATCGTCGGCCACGACGAGCTCGATCTTCACCTTGGGCAGGAAGTCGACCACGTATTCGGCGCCCCGGTAGAGCTCCGTATGGCCCTTCTGCCGCCCGAAGCCCTTGGCCTCGAGCACGGAGAGCCCCTGGATGCCGATCTCCTGGAGCGCCTCCTTCACTTCGTCGAGCTTGAACGGCTTGATGACCGCTTCAACCTTTTTCACCTGCCTCTCCTCCTCATTGGCCCCGGCGCCCTCGGCCGCACCGGCACGACCCTGCCTTGCAGGAGCCGTGCCAGCCTGTTGTCGCGCGGGCGGAGCCGGGCATCTCCCTGAATTGACACGACGGCGGCGGTGCCGGCGTGGCGGAATGCCACGCATCGCTGCACATTGAGCGAGCAATTGCATCTTTTTCATGCAGCGCTTTGCTGGCGGCGCGGCTGTCTGCGCATGCCCGGAAGTCCCGAGCCTGGCCCTGAGCGGCGGTGCGGAGAGGCCCTTGGTGGCTATGCAACCGCGCGGCCGGGCGCGATGATTGAAGGGTGCCCGAAGGCGCCGTGACAACATTCAGCCGCGAGAGCAGAGCCACATGACCGACCTCCTGACCGCCGCCCAGATGCGCGCCATCGAGCAAGCCGCCATCGATGCCGGCGAGGTCACCGGCCTCGAACTCATGGAACGCGCCGGCCAGGGCGTCGTCGACGCGATCATGGACTGGCGGCCCGAGTTCGCTGCACCCCGCGAGGACGGCCGCCCCCACCGCGCCGCCATCCTCTGCGGCCCCGGCAACAACGGCGGCGACGGCTTCGTGGTCGCTCGCCTTCTGAAGGAGCGGGGCTGGGAGGTGGACGTCTTTCTCTACGGCCCGACGCCAGATGCGCTGGAAACTCTTCCGCCTGACGCGGCCACCAATGCTCGCCGCTGGGTAGCAGTTGGCGAGATCCATCCCTCGGATGAGTTTACAGGGTGGGAGGAGGGCCTCGATCTCCGCATCGAGGCGATACTTGGTACGGGGCTCTCGCGGCCGCTCTCGGGTGAAGCACGGCGTCTGGCAGAACGTATCACACGCTGCGGCGTCGCAGACGTCGTGTCAGTCGATCTTCCCGCTGGCCTCTGTTCTGACAGTGGCCGACCGCTGAAAGGCAGCCAGCCCGATCATCTAGACTGCGTCGAGGCTGCAATGACTGTGACGTTTGAGTTCCGCAAGCTCGGTCATGTTCTCGCAGAAGGACCAGAGATCTGCGGCGAACTCCGCGTTGCCCGTCTCGGGCTCGATGGAGTGCCTTCCATCTCCAGCGCTCACCTTGTGGGGCCCGGCAATGTCTTTCATTCGAATTGGTTGCAGAAGTGCGCCGATCACAAGTACGACCATGGCCATGCGCTGGTGCTCGCGGGCGGGGTCGGGCGCGGCGGGGCGGCGCGGTTGGCGGCGCGGGGGGCGCTGCGGGTCGGGGCGGGGCTGGTGACGGTGGGGTGTCCGCTGTCGGCCCTGATCGAGAATGCCTGCCGGCTCGATGCGGTGATGCTGCGCGCCGTGGACGGGGCCGCGGGGTTTCTGGCCTTCGAGGGGTTGGAGAAGGTCTCCGCCGTTTGCGTCGGTCCAGGCTTTGGGGTGGGGGAGCGGTGCCGGGCGATGGTCTCGGCGGTGCTTTCGGGTTGGGGCGCGAAGGGCAGTGGTGGGTTGGAAGCCCACCCTACCGACAGGCGCGCCGTGGTGCTCGATGCGGATGCGTTGACGTCGTTCGAGGGGGATCCCCCTGCGTTGTTCTCGATGCTGCATGAGCGGTGTGTGCTGACGCCTCATATGGGGGAGTTCCGGCGGCTCTTTCCCGACATCGCGGCGAAGTTGGACGCACCGGCCGAGCGGGGGCCGGCTTACTCCAAGGTCGATGCGGCGCGGGACGCGGCGGCGCGGGCGGGGTGCACGGTTCTGCTCAAGGGGGCGGATACGGTGATCGCCTCCGCCGACGGGCGCTGCGCCATCAACTCGGCGGCCTATGAGCGGGCGGCGCCCTGGCTCGCGACCGCGGGCTCGGGCGATGTTCTGGCGGGGTTCATCACCGGGCTGCTGGCGCGCGGGCTTGCACCCCAGGCAGCGGCGGAGACGGGCGCGTGGCTGCATGTTGAATGTGCGCTGCGCTTCGGGCCGGGCCTGATTGCGGAGGATCTGCCCGAGGAGCTGCCCGCTGTCTTTCGCGCGCTCGATCTCTGACGCGTGGAAAGGCTGAGGGGCATGACGGTGGGCAGCGACGGGAAGCCAGACGGGCAATCGGCTGGGCTGGCGATGCCGCCGACGCTGCAGCTCACGCGCGCCGACCTGCTCGCGCATTGGGTCTCGCGCCTGCCGCCTGAGATCGGCCAGACGGTGATCCATTGCCATGTGGCCGACAGCCGGCGGTACGCGCTGTCGGGCGAGCTGATCCTTCGATATCCGGACGCGCGCCGGCCCGGGAAGACGCGGCATGGCCGGCTGCGGTTCAAGCTGATCGCATCCCGCAGCTTCTTCCGGCGGCCG
>JBCBHB010000530.1:0-2766 GCA_038526025.1 Pseudomonadota bacterium | reverse complement strand
CGATTCCATCATCTCCTTGTTCGCGAACTGGGAGAGAAGGAAGTTGTACTCGTCCTCGGCCGCGTCATCCGCGCCCTTCGAGCCGGCCCAGACACGCGCCCAGTGCTTCCACGAGCCGGTCTTGAGGCCGTAGTAGCCAGGCAGGGTGTGGGAGAGCACGCCAAGGTCTGTTGCACCCTGCACGTTGCAGTGGCCGCGGAAGATGTTGGTGCCGCCACCGGTGGTGCCCATGTTGCCGAGCGCGAGCTGCAGCACGCAGTAGGCGCGGGTGTTGTTGTTACCGTTGGTGTGCTGCGTGCCGCCCATGCACCAGATCACGGTGCCCGGCCGGTTGTTGGCCATCGTGCGGGCAACGCGCTCGAGCTGGGAGCCCGGCGTGCCGGTCACGCGCTCGACCTCTTCCGGGTTCCACTTGGCGACCTCTTCGCGGATCTGGTCCATGCCCCAGACGCGGGTGCGGATGAACTCGCTGTCTTCCCACTTGTTCTCGAAGATGTGCCAGAGGATGCCCCAGATGAGCGCCACGTCCGTGCCCGGGCGGAAGCGCACATACTCGTCGGCATGCGCGGCCGTGCGCGTGAAGCGCGGGTCGCACACGATGAGCGGCGCGTTGTTCTGCTCCTTCGCGCGCAGCACGTGCAGGAGCGAGACCGGGTGCGCCTCGGCGGGGTTGCCGCCGATGATAAAGATCGCCCGGCTGTTGTGGATGTCGTTGTAGGAGTTCGTCATCGCGCCGTAGCCCCAGGTGTTGGCAACACCTGCAACCGTGGTCGAGTGACAGATACGGGCCTGGTGGTCGACGTTGTTCGTCCCCCAGTACGCCGCGAACTTCCGGAAGAGATAGGCCTGCTCGTTCGAGTGCTTGGCCGAGCCGAGCCAGTAGACGCTGTCTGGTCCGCTCTCTTCGCGGATCTTCAGCATCCCGTCGCCGATCTCGTTGATCGCCTCGTCCCAGGAGACGCGCTTCCACTCGCCGCCCTCGAGCTTCATCGGGTACTTCAGGCGACGCTCACCATGCGTGAGCTCGCGCACCGCCGCACCCTTGGCGCAGTGGGCACCGAGGTTGAAGGGGCTGTCCCAGCCGGGCTCCTGGCCCGTCCAGACACCGCCCTGCACCTCAGCCAGCACCGTGCAGCCGACGGAGCAGTGCGTGCAGACCGACTTCTTGATCTCGACCGAGCCTGCGCCCGTGGCCGCTTCCGCCTGGCGCACCGTGCCGCCAACGGCACCGAGCGCGGCGAGGCCGCCGATGGCGAGGCCGGAGCCGCGCAGGAACGAGCGGCGATCGACGCTCTTCTCGGCGATGCCGGAGAGAACCGATGCCTGGCGGAGGCCTTTCGCTACCCCGCCTGTCTTCTTCTTGAGCATTGTTATGCCTTCCCTGTTGAACTCGACCGGACCGGGGAAGGGCCTCAGGGCAATCGCAACCGTCGCCCCCGCCCCTGTCCGTTAGCGCGTCAGAAGCGCGTGCTGTCGAGATAGGCCTTCACATGCGCCGTCTTGCGGTAGCCTTCGCCGGCCTCTTCCACCGCCGCCTCGGCCTTGCCGCCGGTGACAACCGTCACGGCAGCGGCCGGGGCCGCGGCGAGGCCGAGCTTCAGCAGGTCACGCCGGCTGGTCTTCTCGGTATCGCTCATCGCGTCTCTCCCGTCCTTGGCGGTTTCCCGCCGCTCTTTCGCCCCCTCCCAGAGAGGCCGAAAACCCAGTGCGCCAGGCTAGTGGGCCGTGTCTCCGCCCATGCGGAACGCCTCGCGCTCGATCTCCATGAAGGCCGCCCCCACAACGCCCACCGGCGCGTAGAAGACGGAGTTCTTTGCTTTCGCCAGGTCGTCGAAGAACAGCTTCGCCCAGGGGGCGATGTGCGCGAAGTAGAAGTCCTTCTGCGTCCCCAGGCTCACCACCTCACCGAAGCGGCCGCGGATGAGCCCCGCCATCATCTCCATGAGAGAGGCGATGTTGTCTTCCGGCTCGTACACGTTCTCGGCCCGCGTGATCCGCAGCCGACCCATATCGTTCCGCAGCACGGCCAGCGGCTTCTCGTGCAGGAACCCGGTCAGGTAGTAGCTGCCATAGGGCATGAGCTCGCCGCGGCCGACCCCGATGAAGAGCGCATTGAACTCCCGCTCGAGGCTGTGCTCCGTCGTCGCCCGCGCCACACGCGCCAGGGCGCCAATGCCCTCGCCCAACGGCGTTTCGTCGCCGGAGAGCCGTGCCACACGGTCGATCGTATCGCGTTCCGGGGGCCTTGCGAGCAGAAGACCGAGCATATCGTAGAGATCGGCCCTCAGGCCGTCCTCTTCGGCGATGTCCTCGGCACGGACAGCGTCGGCCAATCGATCCTCCCATGAACGCTTTCGTGGAGCGTCTCATTTCTTTGACAGAACCTTACGGGCGAGACTGACACATCGTCAATGCCCATGAAACCGTTGCATCGCGCAATGTTCGCTTTCGCGGCGTTCACGCGCTCTGACGCGGCTGTCAGGACACTTTATTGGCGCTGTCGACTGCCCCGGCGGCACAAAGGTGGCGAGCCCGCAAGGCTCAGGGACACAAATGCCAACAGGGGAGCCCCCATGCTCAAGCGTTTCTTCGCCGTCCTCGCGATCGTCGGCGCCGGTCTGGCCGCCGCGCCGGCCTACGCCACGAACCAGCTCGCCACCGCCATCGGCGGCTACGACGCCGTCGCCTACTTCACGGCCGGCGAGCCCACGATGGGCGCCGCGCGGTACCACCACTTCTGGAACGGCGCCGTCTGGTTCTTCTCGA
>JBCBHB010000529.1:0-2770 GCA_038526025.1 Pseudomonadota bacterium | reverse complement strand
TCTCGGTCATGAAAGCCCTCTCCGCTGCCACGGAGAGGACCTTAGCGCAGATGCCACCCGCCGTCAGCCGGCGAGACGGGCGAGGGCGTGGCGTTTCTTGCCGGCGCTCAGGCGCTGGGGCTCGGCCAGCGCCTCGGCGTCGATCATCTCGCCCGGGTTCTCGATGGCGCGCTCGCCCATGCGGGCACCGCCCCCTTCGATCAGCCGCTTCGCTTCCTTCCCCGACGCCGCCAGACCAGCGCGCACGAAGAGCTGGGCGGCGGAGATGGGCATCTCGCCCGCACCGAACTCCACCACCGGCAGCTCAGCCCCGGCGCCGCCCGCGAAGGTTTCCGCCGCGGTCGCCGCCGCCGCCTCGGCCGCCGCACGGCCATGGGCGAGCGACGTCACCTCGGTGGCGAGGATCTTCTTGGCCTCGTTGATCTCCGCACCCTCGAGGCTGCCGAGGCGCTCGCACTCCGCCACGGGCAGCTCGGTGAAGAGCTTCAGGAACCGGCCCACATCCGCATCCGTGCTGTTCCGCCAGAACTGCCAGAAGTCGTAGGCGCTCAGCATGTCCGCGTTGAGCCACACGGCGCCCTGCGCGGTCTTGCCCATCTTACGCCCGTCCGACGTGGTCAGGAGCGGGGTGGTGAGCCCGAAGACCTCCACGCCTTCGATCCGGCGCGTGAGGTCCACGCCGTTCACGATGTTGCCCCACTGGTCCGACCCGCCCATCTGCAGCCGGCAGCCCGTGCGCCTGTAGAGCTCGAGGAAGTCGTAGGCCTGCAGCAGCATGTAGTTGAACTCGAGGAAGGTGAGCGGCTGCTCCCGGTCGAGCCGGCCCTTCACGCTCTCGAAGGTCAGCATGCGGTTGATGGTGAAGTGCCGGCCGTACTCGCGCAGGAACGAGATGTAGCCGAGGGCATCGAGCCAGTCCGCATTGTTCGGCTGGATCGCCCCGTTCGGAAGGTCGCGGTCCTGTTCCTCGAAGGTGATGTATTTCGCGAAGACGCCCCGGAGGGAATTCATGTTCTCCGCGATCTTCTCGTCCGTCAGCAGCTGGCGCGCCTCGTCCTTGCCGCTGGGGTCGCCGATACGCGTGGTCCCGCCGCCCATCAATGCGATGGGGCGGTGCCCGGTCTTCTGCAGCCAGCGCAGCATCATGATGTTGACGAGGTGGCCCACATGGAGCGAGGGGCCCGTGCAATCGTAGCCGATATAGGCGCTCACGGTCTCCTTGCGCAGAAGATCGTCGAGGCCCTCGAGATCGGTGCAGTCCTGCACGAAGCCGCGGCTCGTGAGGATGTGCAGGAACTCGGATTTCGGCGTGATGCTCATGGTCTCCTCCACAGGGTTTCCGGCCGGTTCGGACTGGGGCGGGGCTTGCGCCGGTCCGCGACCGCGCGCGAGGTATAGCGGCGGCGGCCAGAAAGGGAAGCGATGACGGCGACGGCGGGAGGCTCCACGGAGCCGCGATGGGCGATGGGGCTGATGTCCGGCACTTCGCTCGACGGCGTGGATGCCGCGCTGATCGAGACCGACGGGGAGCGGGTGACGGCCTTCGGCGAGACGAGCTTCCTGCCCTACACTCCCGCCGATATCGAGCATCTGGCACCCGTGATGGCCGAGCCCCAACGCCATCGCGACGCCGAGCCCGGCTCGCCCGAGAGCGCGCGCCTGGCGCTCGCGGCGCGGGACGTGGTGCGCCTCCACGCCCGCGCGGCGGCCGACCTTCTGGCGCGGGCAGCGGATGCCGGCCGGCCGGCCGCCACGCTGCGCGACGTGCTGATCGGCTTTCATGGCCAGACGCTCCTGCACCTGCCCGAGCATCGCTTCACCTGGCAGCTGGGAGATGGCGCTGTCCTCGCCGCCGCCCTCGCGCGCCCCGTGGTCTGGGACTTCCGCAGCGCCGATATCGCGGCGGGCGGGCAGGGTGCGCCGCTCGCGCCCTTCTACCACCATGCTCTCGCCCGGCGCGTCTCGCCCGATGGCGCCCCGGTGGCGTTCCTCAACATCGGCGGCGTGGCGAACGTCACCTGGGTCGATCCGCGCATGTCGGACCCTGCCTCCCCGGGCGCCCTCGCCGCCTTCGATACGGGGCCCGGCAATGCGCTGGTGAACGACTGGATGCAGGCGCGCACCGGCCTGCCGGTGGATCGCGACGGGCTGGTGGCGGCGAAGGGCCTCGCCGACGCGAAGTCCGCCGGAACCGCCCCCTTCGAGACGAACTTCGTCGCCGACTTCCTCGCCCGTCCTGGCCCGAAATCACTCGACCGGAATGCCTTCAACACGCTGCCGGCGCGGCTCGCCGGCTGGAGCACCGAGGCGGGGGCGGCCGCTCTCACGCTCTTCACCGCCCGTTGCGTCGCCGCCGCTCAGGCCCATCTGCCGAGCCCGCCCGCCCGATGGCTCGTCTGCGGCGGGGGCCGGCACAACCCGGTGATGATGGCCGCCCTAGCCGAGCAGCTTGCCGCCCCCGTCGAGGCCATCGAGGCCGTCGGTCTCGATGGCGACATGCTCGAAGCCCAGGCCTTCGCCTTCCTCGCAATGCGATGCGTCCGGGGGCTTGCAAGTTCGTCGCCCGAGCTGACCGGCGTGCCCGCACCCGTCGTCGGCGGCCGAATGTCATCCGGGCTGTAGGTGCCACCGCCTCGGCGTTAGCGCTTCCTGAGCAGGATGTCGCAGAAGTTGGTGGGGCGGGCGGTTATCGGCGCCATGGCAGAGCGGCGCCTTCGATCGGTGTATTCCGCGCGATCGTAGGCGCCCTGGAGCACGAAAAGATCGAAGC
>JBCBHB010000528.1:0-2770 GCA_038526025.1 Pseudomonadota bacterium | reverse complement strand
GGCTGGGCGCTGGAAGCGCCCGACACGCTCACCGGAGTTATCCCCGTCTCGGGCGTCACCATGCCCTACACGGGCGCGGGCGCCGTGATGGCGCGGCTCGGCGTCACCGATCTCCTCACCTGGGCCTATACAGAGTACCTGAAGTCCATCGCGGAGGATGGCGGGATCGAGCGGTTCCTGCAGCGCGTTTTCCGCCCGCAGCCCGTGCCCCAGGGTTATGCGCAGTATGTGGGCGCGGCCCTCGCCCTGCGTGAGACCACGCTCTACGCCAACATGGAAGACTTGCAGAACGTCAACCGTGTGCTGCTCGACGTTTCCGACGGTTACGGCGCGCTCGAGATGCCGTTCGAGATCGTGCACGGCACGGCAGACTTCATCGAACCCGATGGCCAGGCTCAGCCGCTGCACAAGGTTCTGCCCCGCGCGCGCCTGACCCTCCTGCCGAATATCGGCCACATGGCCCACCATGCGTCGCCGGAGTTGCTGGCCGAGGCGGCGAGCCGGATCGAAACCACTCTCAAGAGTTGAATTTCGCCACTCTCGCATCTCTTGATCGTCGCTCACGCCCCCTATCTTTAGAATCCTTCTAAAGTGACGGAGGTGGCGATGACCGTGACATGCCCGACCTGCCCCTACGCCGCCGACCGTACCGAAGACGGCGATCGGACGCGTGATCTTGAGCCGAATGCCGCCATCGACATCGAGCCCGAAGAGCGGCAGTTCATCCTCACCTACGTGCAGCCGGGCCTCGCCGGGCTGATGGACGGGTCGGTCTCTACCCTTGCGCCGATCTTCGCCGTTGCCTTCGCCACGCAGGACACCTGGACGACGTTCCTGGTGGGCACCGCCGCCTCGCTCGGCGCCGGCATCTCCATGGGCTTCACCGAGGTTGCGTCGGACGATGGTGTCGTCTCGGGGCGCGGCTCGCCCATCGCGCGCGGCCTCAGCACCGGGATCATGACAACCGTCGGCGGCATGGGGCACGCCCTGCCCTACCTCATTCCGGACTTCTGGATCGCCACCAGCCTCGCGATCGTCATTGTGTTCATCGAGCTCTGGGCCATCGCCTGGATCCAGAACCGATACATGCGCACGTCGTGGTCCAAGGCCATTCTGCAGGTCGTGATCGGCGGCGCCCTGGTCTTTGCGACCGGCATGGCTATCGGTCAGGCGTAGCGTCCCTATATAGCTGGCATGAGCCTGAGCTTTCCCGATCCCGTCTCCGACAGCCAGTTCTACCAAGGGGTGCGCGCCCGCCGGTTCGCCGCCTTCTTTGTGGACCAGCTGGCTATCATCATCCTTCTCCTGGGCGTGCTGATGATCGGCGTGGTTGTCGGCATCGTGACCGCGGGCATCGGCTTTCTGCTGCTGATCCCGGCCATTGCCGTTACCGGTCTCGTCTACCGCACGACCATGGTGATGGAGCGCTCGGCAACGCTGGGGATGATGATGATGGGGATCGAGCTCCGGAACGCCCAGGGCCAGCGGCTCGACAACAGCACCGCCTTCATCCACGCGCTCGCCTTCACCGCCACGCTCTATCTGCCGCCCGTGCTGTTCGCGAGCCTGGCCTGGGCGGCGATCAACCCGCGTGGACAGACGATCCCCGACGCGCTCTGCCAGACCGTGATGATCAACCAGCCCGACGACTGAGGGGCGGCGCCCGCGGCGTGACGCGCACGACACCATTCGATGAAGGGCACCCAGCCTGCGACATCGGGGTATCTCACTGGGTGACAGCCGCCAAATCCCTGTTATCGTACCGACACGCTTGGGTCGGAGCCGCAGGGGCAGCAGGTCGCCGTAATGTCGCATCACGAAAGCGCGCTGAAGGCACAGTTCTACCTTACCGCGCCGCAGCCCTGTGCGTATCTCGACGGGCGCGAGGAACGGAAGGTCTTCACCACCCTCCAGGGCACCAACGCCGTTTCGGTGAACAATGCGCTCTCGCTGAAGGGCTTCCGGCGCTCGCAATCGGTGATCTACCGCCCGGCCTGCGTGGGCTGCTCGGCCTGCATGTCCATCCGCATCCCCGTGGAGGGCTTCAGGCCAACCAAGACGCAGAAGCGCATCCTCAAGCGCAATGCCGACCTCAAGGTGCGCGGCTGCGAGGCATGGGCCACGGAGGCGCAGTTCAGCCTTTTCCGCCGCTATCTCGACCAGCGCCATGCGGATGGCGGCATGGCCGATATGGATGCGTTCGACTACGCGGCGATGGTGGACGAGACGCCGGTGAACTCGACGGTCATCGAGTATACCCAGCAAACGGATGGCGAGGCGCCGGAACTTCTGGCCGCCTGCCTCTCGGACGTGCTCGCGGACGGGTTGAGCATGGTCTACTCGTTCTTCGACCCGGGCGAGCAGGGCCGCTCCCTCGGCGCCTTCATGATCATGGATCACATGCGGATCGCGGCCGAGATGGGGCTGCCTTACGTGTATCTCGGCTACTGGGTCGCCGGTTCGCCGAAGATGCACTACAAGATCGGCTATCGTCCGTTCGAACTCTGCGACGGCTCCACATGGCGCCGCTTCTCGAGCCTCGAGGAGTTCCGCAGCTGGCGCGCGACCCGCACGCCCCACCCCCGCGACCCGCTGGTGGACTGAATCGCCCGCGCCATAGGCGCAGGCGGTCGATGCTCAGGCCGCTTCCGTGACCTTGCCCAGGAGGGCGGCGACCGTCTCCCCCATCTGGCTCGGCGTCGGCGCGACGCGGATGCCGCAGTCCTGCAGGATCTCCACCTTCTCCTGCGCGCTCTCCCCGAAGGCGGAG
>JBCBHB010000527.1:0-2780 GCA_038526025.1 Pseudomonadota bacterium | reverse complement strand
ACATTGATCAGCAGCGCGCAGATCGCGAACACACCGAAGAGCCGGTAGACCGTGCCCATGAAAACCAGCACCAGCGCGAAGGCGAGCAGCGAGGCAAGCTCGCCCGCCGCGATCGAGTCCGCCCCAAGATCCGGCCCGACGGTCCGCTGCTCGAGCACCGAGATCGACGCCGGGAGCGCGCCCGAGCGCAGCAGGATCGAAAGCTCCGTCGCGCTCTCAACCGTGAAGTTGCCCTCGATAAAGCCCGACCCGCCGAGAATGGGCGAGCGGATACGCGGCGCCGAGATGATCTCGCTGTCGAGCACGATGGCGAAGAGCTGACCCGTGTTGGCCGCGGTGTGCGTGCCGAAGATCCGGGCGCCCGCACTGTCGAACGAGAAGTTGACCACCGGCAGCCCGCTGTCCGGGTCGAAGCCCAGGCTCGAGTCGGTCAGGTTCTCGCCGGTGAGGATCGACCGCCGCTCGAGCAGGAGCGGCTCGCCCGTGTCGATGTCTCGAAGCACGAACTGGCCGGGGCCTGGGTTCGTCGCGTCCGAGCCGATACCGGCGACATGGTGGAACGAAAGACGTGCCGTGCGCCCGATCAGGCTGAGCACTTCCTCGGCGGAGCCGACGCCCGGCACCTGCACGAGGATCCGGTCCTCGCCCTGGCGCTGGATGGTGGGCTCACGCGTACCCGCCTCGTCGATACGACGCCGGATGATCTCGAGGGACTGGGCGATCGTCCGGTCCGTGATCTGCTGCTCGTTCGCCTCGGTGAGGACGAGGCTGAGGGTCTGCCCCTCGCGCAGCAGGTCGTAGTTGTTGACGCCGAAGCCGCCGCCCATGCCGAAGCCGCCGCCAATCCCGCCACCCACGGGCAGGATCAGGCGTTCGAGCGCGTTGCTTGCGGGCTCGACATCCTCCGCATTGGTGATGGTCACCGATACCGATCGCTCGGTCGCCGCGAGGCGCGAGAAGCGGCGCACGCCCGCATCGATCAGCGTCTGCCGAACCTCGCCGCGGAGATTGGCCATGCGCTCGGCATAGACCTCCTCGATCTCCACCTCGACGAGCAGATGCGCGCCGCCGCGAAGGTCGAGACCCAGATTGATCGCCTGATTGGGCAGCCAGCCAGGGAGCGAATTCCGCGTCTCCGGCCCAAGCAGGTTCGGCGCCGCGAAGGCGAGGCCAAGAACGCAAGCGCCGACAATGAGGATGCGGTTCAGAAGAGGGATTTGGAGCAAGTGCCTGCCCTATCGCTTTTCACCGGCGCGGGGCCCTTGCCCGGCGCCCCTGCCCGGCCGCGTGGCCGGCTCAGCTATCCTTCGCAGGTTCGGTCTTGCTGACGACCTGCAGGACCGTGGACTTGACGACACGGATCTTGACGCCCTCGGCGATCTCGACCTCGGCCTCTTCGTCGTCCTTCACCCGCGTGATCTTGCCGTAGATGCCGCCCGAGGTGATCACCTGATCGCCGCGGCGCAGGTTGCTCACCATGTTGGCGTGCTCCTTCGCCTTCTTCTGCTGCGGCCGGATCAGCAGGAAGTAGAAGATGACGAAGATGAGCACGAGCGGCAGCAGCTGAACGAGGAACGTGTCGGCACCCGGCGCCGCACCGGCAGCCTGAGCATAAGCGGGGGTCACGAACATGAGCGGCCTTTCGCTGTCAGAGGTCGAACGCCATCGGTCGTCCGACCGGTAGGGGTCGCGAGGCTGATATACGGGGGGCCGGGGGCGATGCAAGAGAAGCGGCGCACCGGCATGTTCTGGCGACGGGTCCCCCCGGGGCGGGCCGAAGTGGATTGACACGCTGCTTGAGCGTGACAAACTGTCTCGCGACGAATGGCCAATGCTGCTGCTGTGCAGATTGAGGGCGGAGGACAGGATGCTGGACATGGTGTACTACGCCGTCGCCGCTGCCGGTCTCGCACTCTATGGTGCGCTCATGGCCCTCGCTCTCTCATGATGCACTGACCAGGGTGCTGTAACCGGGTTTTCGGGCCACTGCCCTTCCCCGCGTCATCGCCCAACGCCCACGGCTCTGGCCGTGCGGCACCCCTTGCGCCATAACCCGCGCGACCCGTCACCAACCGTCCATCACATCAACCCGGAGCACGATCGTGCACGACATCCGTTTTATCCGCGAGAACCCCGAGGCCTTCGACAAGGCGCTGATGCGCCGTGGCGGTGAGGGCGCGTCGGCCGAGATCCTGGAGATCGACGCCACGCGCCGCCGCGCCATTGCCGCTGCCGAAGCGGCACTGGCAGAGCGGAACGCGGCGTCGAAGTCGGTCGGCAAGGCGAAGGCCAGCGGCGACGAGGCGGAGTTCGAACGCCTGCGCGCGCTCGTGGCGGCAAAGAAGGACGAGATCGCAGCGCTCGAGGAGGAGGCCAAGAGCGCCGATGCGCGCCTCAACGCGCTCCTGCTCGGCCTGCCCAATCTTCCGGCCGAGGATGTGCCGGACGGCGCGGATGAGGCGGACAATGTCGAGATCCGCCGCTGGGGCGAGCCCAAGGCCATCGAGGGCGCGAAGGAGCATTTCGAGATACCCGCCGTCGCCGCGATGCTCGATTTCGAGCGCGCCGCCGCCCTATCGGGCAGCCGCTTCGTGGTGCTGAAGGGCGCCATTGCCCGCCTCCACCGTGCCCTCGCCCAGTTCATGATCGACCTGCATGTGAACGAGCACCGGCTCGAGGAGGTCTGGACCCCGGTGCTGGTGCGCGAGGATGCGCTCGTCGGCACCGGCCAGCTCCCGAAATTCGCGGAGGACCTCTACCGGACGACTGACGACTACTGG
>JBCBHB010000526.1:0-2784 GCA_038526025.1 Pseudomonadota bacterium | reverse complement strand
CGTGCTCACCATCGGTATGGCGGTGGACGCCAACGTGCTGGTGTTCGAGCGGATCAGGGAGGAGCTGAAACGGGCGAAGAACCCGAGCCAGGCGGTGGACAAGGGCTACCGCGAAGCGTTCTCGGCCATTCTCGACGCGAACATCACCACCTTTATCGCCGCCGTGATCCTGTTCGCCGTGGGCTCGGGCCCGGTGAAGGGCTTCGCGGTGACGCTGGGCATCGGGATCCTCACATCGGTCTTCACCGCGGTGTTCCTGACGCGTCTGATGATCGTGACCTGGCTCGGCCGGGCGCGGCCGAAAACCCTGCAAGTCGAACGCGTGGCGCTGGTGGGCAAGGAGTTCCACTTCCCGTTCATGAGCCTGCGCCGGATCTTCGCGGGTGTGAGCATTGCCTCCGTGGTCGGCGCCATCGCGCTCACCGCGGTGCTTGGCCTGAACTTCGGCATCGACTTCCGCGGCGGCACGATGATCGAGGCGCGCACGGCCGAGGCTGCGGACCTGAGCGAGGTTCGCGGTAGCGTCACCGCCCTCGGCCTTGGCGACGTGCAGGTGCAAAGCTTCGGATCGGACCGAGACGTGCTGGTGCGGGTCGAGGAACAGGAGCTTACGGGCGACGAACGGATGGATGTGGCCCAGCAGGTGGGTGACGCGCTGCAGGAGGCGATCCCGGGCACGGAGATCCGGCGCGTGGAAGTGGTGGGCCCGAAGGTTTCGGGCGAGCTTCTGCAGGCGGGTGTGCTCGCCATCGTTCTCGCGGTTTCGGCGGTGCTGATCTACATCTGGCTGCGCTTCGAGTGGCAGTTCGGCGTGGGCGCCGTGGTGGCGCTCATCCACGATGTGGGGCTCACCATCGGGGTGTTCGCCTTGCTCGGGATCGAGTTCAACCTCGCGATCATCGCTGCCTTGCTGACGATCGTGGGCTACTCGCTGAACGATACCGTGGTGGTCTATGACCGCGTGCGCGAGAACCTGCGAAAATACAAGAAGATGGAGCTGGCGGATCTGCTGGATCTCTCGGTGAACGAGACGCTCTCGCGCACCTTGATGACCTCGCTGACCACGCTGGTGGCGCTGCTCGGCCTCTTCTTCTTCGGGCCGGAAGTGATCCAGGGCTTCACCTTCGCGATGATCTGGGGCGTGCTGATCGGCACCTACTCCTCGATCTTCATCGCCGGTGCGCTGTTGTTGGCGATGAACGTGAAGCGCGACTGGTCGGACCCCGGCGAGGTGCAGAAGGCCGGCGTGCGCTTCGACGGCGCGCAGGTCTGAGCCCGGCTCGCGAGGGCGCGCGATGAAGATGACCGAGATGCCGCTGGGCGCCCAGCCCGCGATCGACGGCTACGGGCCCGGCGGCTTCCGCATCGGCGGGGTCTGGCGCGAGGGGCCGCAGCTGGTGAGCCCCGAGGGGGTTACCCCGCTTGCCGACCCGGCGGACGGGATCGCGCAGCTCGCGGGCATCGAGGCCGGGGCGGTCGATATCGTGATCCTCGGGCAGGGGCCGGAGATCGGCCCCGTGCCGCGGGACTGGCGGCTCGCCCTCGAGCAGGCGGGGCATGGGGTGGAGCATATGGCGACGCCCGCCGCCTGCCGGACCTACAACGTGCTCCTCTCCGAGGATCGGCGGGTGGCGGCGCTGCTGCTGCCGGTCTGACGGCGCGGTTCGTCTGCGTCTGCAACTGAGACGTCTCCGCCGAAATCGAAAGGTTTTTCTCTCGCTGGGCGTGGGCTACATCAGCCGCGGCAGCGCCCGCTGCCCGCCCGTTGGCGCTCCAACACGCCCGGCGCGACGACATTTCCGACCCGGAGGAGACACCTCATGGCCTTCACGCTGCCCGATCTTCCCTACGCCCACGACGCGCTGGCCGGCCACGGCATGAGCGCCGAGACCTTCGAGTACCACCACGACATCCACCACAAGGCCTATGTGGACAACGGCAACAAGCTGATCGCGGGCACCGAGTGGGAGGGCAAGTCGGTCGAAGAGATCACCGTCGGCACCTACCAGGCCGGCGCCGTGGCCCAGTCCGGCATCTTCAACAACGCCTCCCAGCATTGGAACCACATGCAGTTCTGGGAGATGATGGGCCCTCAGGAGGGCATGCCCGGCAATCTTGAGACGCGGCTGACGGAGGCCTTCGGCTCGGTGGACGCGTTCAAGACCGAGTTCTCGGCAGCGGGCGCCGGCCAGTTCGGCTCGGGCTGGTGCTGGCTCGTGAAGGACGCGGATGGCAGCCTCAAGGTCACGAAGACCGAGAATGGCGTGAACCCGCTCTGCTTCGGTCAGACGGCCCTTCTGGGCTGCGATGTGTGGGAGCACAGCTACTATATCGACTTCCGCAACAAGCGCCCTGCCTATCTCTCCAACTTCCTCGACAAGCTGGTGAACTGGGAGAACGTGACGGCGCGCCTGGAGGCCGCCGGCGGCTGAAGCCTGCCGGCTGTGACGCTTGGGGGCCCGGCCATGCGCCGGGCCCCTTTGCGTTCGGGCGCGCCCCTCGAAGGAAGCGGCATCGCGGCTGGTCGCCGCGATCCTTGATGGTGGTCGCTGCTGCGCAGGCCGCAGGGGAGACGACCGGGGGGATCGCTGGGCGGCAGTGCTGGCAGGGGGGCTGGCAGGGTGCTGGCAGGGTGCAGGCAGGGTGCTGGGGAGGCGCCGCAGGGGCGCCTTCTCGAGTGTCTGCCGCGCCCCGGGGCGAGTCCAGGTCGGGCCGGCTGCGCCGGTCGCGCGCCGCGATACTTGACCCGGCCCGGCGCGCCGCGCGCAGCCGGTGAGGGGGATC
>JBCBHB010000525.1:0-2741 GCA_038526025.1 Pseudomonadota bacterium | reverse complement strand
CCACGACCCGACGCTGCCGGACGCGGAAACGATCAATCTGGCGCCCTCCTGGGCCCACCTCATGGGCACCGACAGCCTGGGGCGAGACGTCTTTGCCCGGGTGGTCCATGGCGGGCAGCTTGCACTGATGATCACGGCCTGCGCCGCCACCATCGCCGTTGCCTGGGGCGGCAGCGCCGGCATCATGCTGGGCATCGTCGCCGGGCGGACCGATGAGATCGCCATGCGCTTCGTCGATGCGATGCTGTCGATCCCCTCGCTCGCCTTCTTCCTCCTGATGGCGTCGATCGTGGGGGGCGGTGCCTGGACCGTCGTGCCTGTCCTCGGCTTCTTCTACGGTGTGGCGGTGATCCGCATTGCCCGGGCCGCGACCCTGCAGGTCGCCGCGCAGGACTTCGTGACCGCCGCCAAGGCGCGGGGCGAGACAACCGGCACGGTCATGCGGCGCGAGGTGCTGCCGAACGTCTCCAGCATCCTCCTGGTCGAGGGCGCCATGCAGTGGAGCTGGATGCTTCTCGCCTTCTCCTCGCTCTCCTTCCTCGGGTACGGGGCGACGCCGCCAACGCCGGATTGGGGCCTGATGATCGCCAGCGAGCGGGGCCTGTTGGCTGTGGCGCCCTGGTCGGTCCTCTGGCCCTGCGCGGCGCTCTCCAGCTTGATCATCGGGATCAACCTTCTTGTCGACGCCATCGGCAAGGCGCTCGGCGTCGACCGCACCCGCGAGGTGCCTGCATGACCCACCCCCCCCAGATCGCCGTCGACGGGCTGTCGCTCGGGTTTCGCGGGCCGGCGGGCGATGCGCGCCTTATCCTGCGCGACATCAGCTTCTCCCTGGCGGCGGGCGAGACCTTGGGGCTCGTCGGCGAGTCCGGCTCCGGCAAGTCGACGCTGGCGCTTGCGCTGATGGGGTATCTCGACCCGGGGCTCGACGTCGTCTCGGGCAGCGTGGTCTTCGAGAACCACGACCTCTTCGCGCTCTCCGAACCGGCGCGCCGGCAGCTCCGCGGCAAGCGCATCGCGCTCATCCCGCAAAGCGCCGGCCAGGCGCTGACGCCGACGCTGCGGGTACGTGACCAGATCGACGAGGCGCTTCGGCTGCACACGGCCCTGGGCGCAGCCGCACGGCGGGAGCGGCTTCACGCCCTCCTGCGCCAGGTTCGCCTGCCCCCAGCGGCGGAGATTGCGGAGCGCTACCCGCATCAGCTCTCCGGCGGGCAGCAGCAGCGGGTCGCCATCGCCATGGCGCTTGGATCCGGCGCGCGCGCCCTGATCCTCGACGAGCCCACCACGGGGCTCGACGTCACGACCCAGGCCCACATCCTTGCTCTCCTTCGCGGTCTGGCCGAGGAGGCCGGGGTCACCATGATCACCATCAGCCACGACCTCGGCGTGATCGCCCAGGTCGCGGAGCGGATCGCGGTCATGTATGCGGGCGAGATCGTGGAGATGGGCAGCACCGCCGGGATCTTGTCGTCGCCCGCCCATCCCTACCCCCAGGCGCTGTTGGCCTCGCTCCCCCGCCTCGACGGAACCGACCTGCCGACCGCCCTCGAAGGCGTTCCGCCGCTCGTCGGCGCGCCACGGCACGGCTGCGCCTTTGCCCCGCGCTGCCCGATTGCCACGGAGATGTGCCAAGCCTCGGCACCGCCACGCCAGCCAACGGCCCACGGCACCGCCCGGTGCTTCCATCCGGGCTCCGCGGCGCTCGAGCCGGCCGCGCGGGAGACGGCGCCGCCAAAGACGCCCTCCGAGGTACCGGCATTGACGGCTCAGAACCTCTCGGTGCGCTACGCTCGGCCGGGCCTGCTCGCACGGCTCCTAGGCCGGCGGCCCGCGCCCGATGCCGTCGCCGAGGTCACGTTGACGGTGCCGCGGGGCGAGACGCTGGGCCTTGTCGGCGAGTCGGGCTCGGGCAAGTCCACCGTTCTTCGGGCGCTTGCGGGGCTCGTGGCGCCGCGAACCGGGCAGGTGGCCATCGCGGGTCGGCCCGTTGCCGCCCGCGTCTCGGACCGTGCCCTGGAGACCGTCCAGCCCCTGCAGATGGTGTTCCAGAACGCCGACAGCGCGCTCAACCCGCGCCAAACGGTCCGGGAGATCCTGGAGGCGCCGCTCAGGCTCTATGCCAACCTCACCCCGGACGACATGGCCCGCCGGCTCGCCGATCTCCTGGCCGCCGTACGCCTGCCGGAGGCCTATCTCGAGCGCTTCCCCGGCCAGCTCTCGGGCGGCGAGAAGCAGCGGATCGGCATCGCGCGGGCCTTCGCGGCCGAGCCGCAATGGGTGCTCTGCGACGAGGTAACCTCCGCTCTCGACGTCTCTGTCCAGGCCACGGTGCTGCGCCTTCTCGACGAGCTCCAGCAGAACGCGCAGACCGGCTACCTCTTCGTCAGCCACGACCTGGCAGTGGTCCGCGCGGTCGCCGACCGGATCGCGGTGCTCTATCAGGGGCGCATCTGTGAGCTGGGGCCGGCCGAAGCGGTCTTTGCGCCGCCATACCACCCCTACACCCATGTCCTCCTCGGCGCGGTCCTGACCCCCGATCCGTCGGCACGGCCTGCGCTCGCGGCCGATGACGCCATCGACAGCGCCCCACCCGCAACCGGCTGCCCGTTCCAGAACCGCTGCCCGCACCGGATCGGGCCGGTCTGCGACACGGAGCCGCCACCGGCGCGTCTGATCGCCGAGGGGCACCGGATCACCTGCCACCTCGACCAGCACGCGCTGCGTGCCCTGAAGATCGG
>JBCBHB010000524.1:0-2796 GCA_038526025.1 Pseudomonadota bacterium | reverse complement strand
CGCGCCGCTTCTCGGCAAAGCGCTTGGAGAGCGCGCCGAAGTTGCGCGCCTGCCCGAAGAGGCCATGGGCAATCACCAGCGGCACCGCATCCTCGGGGCCCGGCAGGGTGGTGGTCGGTAGAGCTATGGCGGCAGGCTGGGTCATCGGTGGCTATGTCGCTCCTCTGATGCCGTTCACTGTCGCAACCGGTGGGCGCGGCGCGGGACCACCGTGGGCTCAAAGCGCCCAGATGGCCACCCGCCAGGCATGTCCGTCGCTTTCCCGCCCCTGCGCCGGACAGACGAAAACGGGCGGCCGCTGGGGCCGCCCGCCTGTCCCTCGCATGAAGCGGGAAGGCTTTTTTATTTGATCTTGCCTTCCTTGAACTCGACATGCTTGCGCGCGACCGGGTCGTACTTCCGGACAGTCATCTTGTCCGTCATCGTGCGCGAGTTCTTCTTCGTGACGTAGAAGAACCCGGTCCCGGCCGTCGAATTCAGGCGGATCTTCACCGTGGTGGGCTTCGCCATGGTGTGGCTCCAAAAAGACGCGCGCCGCCGGATGCTCCAGCGCGGGCGCTCAGTTACATGCGAGGCGGCCTAATGCCGGTTGCGCGACGCGCTGTCAAGGGGCGCGGGCAAGGCGCCAGAGTGCGAGGACGAGATAGAGCAGCGCCACGACCGCGGCGGTGTAGAGGAGCCCGTGCGGCGGGGCGATGCTGTCCATCGCAAAGCCGAAGAAGCCGGGCGAGAGAAGCGCGCCGAGCCCGTAAGCCATCGTCACGGCCGCGTTCGCCTCGGCCAGCCGCACGCCCGAGTAGCGCCCGCCGAGCGCGGTGAGCGCCACGGTATAGAGCCCGGCACCGAAGCCGCCCCAGGCGATCATGGGCAATGCGGCCGCCGCGACCGAGGGTGCCGCCGCCAGAATAGCCAGCGGCGCCACAACGGCGATGGCCGCGATCAGTGTCAGGATATGGCGCGGGTTGAACCTATCCGCCGCCCAGCCGAGCGGCAACTGGAGCGCCATCCCGCCAGCAGCGAAGAGCGCCATCAGCACCACCGCGGCCTCCGCGCCCATCCCGGCGCGCACGCCCCAGACACTGATGAGGCTCAGCGCCCCGAACTCGATCGCGCCGAAGAGCACAACGGCGAAGAGGAGCGAGGGGTCGGTCCGGAAGAACCGGAGCGCCGCCCCCAGATCCGGTTGCTCCTCCGCCCCGGGGTCGGGCGCATGGGCCGCGCCGCGGATGAGAAAGGGCAGCGCGCAGAGCGTGATCAACGCTGCCGCAGAGAACGGCAGCACGCCATCGGACCCCGTCATCAGCAGCACCAGCGGGCCGAGCAGGAAGGCGCCTGAGAGCGCGATGGCATAGATGGCAATGGCCCGCCCGCGCGTGGCGGGCGGGGCGGCTGCGACAATCCAGTACTCGGAAGAGAAGAACAGCGCCGTCGAGCAGATGCCCCAGACAAAGCGCAGCAGCGTCCAGGCCCAGAGTGTGTCGAGCAGCGGGATCACCACGAACATCGCCGCGAGGAGCACCGTCGCCAGCATCGTCAGCCGCGCGAGCCCCAACCAGGCCAGGATCCGCGGCATCAGCGGCGCGGAGAGGACCATGGCCAGCGGCGCCGCCATGGTGTTGAGCCCGATCACCGTGCCCGAATACCCCGCGCGCTCCAGCATCAGCGCGAAAAGCGGCAGCCCCATCGAGAGCGCAAGGCCCAGGACGGAGATGGCGGCGATGGGCGCGACGAGCGGGGCGAGCGGGCCGAGCGCCTCCCGCGCCTCGCGGGCCGCACGGCGCAGCCCCGGGATATCGGCGGCGGGGCGCATGGGCCTAGAGCGGGTCCAGGAAAGAGCGGCCGCCGTCGTGATGGAAGAAGGGTGCCGGGCGCTTTGCGGCCTCCGCCCCCAGCGCCAGGCGTGCCTCGAGCTCGCCCAGCACCACTTCGGTAATGAAGGGCAGGTCGAGCCCGCGCGCCTCTGCGATGGTGATCCAGCGCAGATGCGCCAGCTCCTGGTCCGCCCCGCTGAAATCGTCCGGGTCGCAGGCAAGCGCCGCGGCATCCAGCGTCAGGAACCGCGCGTCAAAGCGCCGTGTGCGCCCCGGCGGGGTAATGGCCCGGAAGATGAAGCCGAAGCCCGCGAAGGAGGGCGCCCCATTGGCGGAGACGAAGCCGTCCCAGGGGGCGGGCAGGGCGGCCGGTGCGTCCGCGGCATTCGCATGCACCAGCCCGGTCTCTTCCCAGAGCTCCCGCACCGCCGTGAGGGCGAGAGCTGCGCCGAGCCCCGTGTCGCTCGGCCCCGCGAGCTGTGCGCCAAGCCGATCGGCCAGCGGAGCAGGGGGCGGGAAGGCCACGGCAGCATCCGCATCGGCCGTATCGAGGGCACCGCCCGGAAAGACGAATTTCGAGGGCATGAAGGCCGCCGCCTTGCCGCGCTGGCCCATCAGCACGCGCGGCGCGGGGCCGTCTCGCCGGATCAGGATAACGGTGGCGGCATGCCGGGGTGTGTTCTGGCCTGCGCTCTCTCCGCTCATCGCTCCCCCTCCGGCCCATCCCGGGCTCGTCCCGGGCCTGGCTTGGGCCAGAGCTATCCCGGCCGCGGGGGGCAGGACAAGCGGCGCTCAGTCCGCTTCGCCGCCAAACCCGTGCATGCGCCACGCCCATTGCATGCCCACCACCGCGCCCTTCACATGCGGCAACAGCCAGAGCGAGCTGAGGATCACGAACGGCCCGAAGATCAGCCCATGCACCCAAAGCGCTGGTGCAAAGGCATTTTCCACCGCCAGCAGCGCCACGGCCATGTGCTGGCCGTGG
>JBCBHB010000523.1:0-2799 GCA_038526025.1 Pseudomonadota bacterium | reverse complement strand
GAGCACGGCGAAGAGCGCGATCATCAGAAGCCGCCCCGCCAGCCATCGCAGCCCGGCGGTCACGCGCGCCTCGAAGCCCTCCCCGATGGCGTCGACCGGGCGCTGGGCTAGCACGTAGCGGATGCCCCGTTCTATCGCGTAGGCAACGAGGAGGGCGGCCGCGATGGTGAGGAGCGAGCCATCGGGCAGTGTGCCGAGGGCGTCGCCCAGCGCGCCGGGCAGGCCGGGCGCTGCGCCCACTGCTGCGGCAAGCGCCTTTTCAAGCTGCACAACCAGGTTGGTTAGGGCCAGCTCTGCCGCTGCCACCTCGCCGGCCGCCGTAACGCTCTGCGCCGCGTCAATTGCGGTGGTCTCGTTTTCCATGGCGCGCCCTCCTAATCAGGAAGGCTGCCTAATTGGTGCGCCTTCCGCGCGATAGGCCCCAGGGGCAACAGGCAGGCGAAATGCGGGCTGGGCGCGCTTCAGCGGGACGTCGCCAGGCCCTCGACCAGCACGAAGAGGCCGAGCCGCGCCCCCGCGATGATCGAGAGCACGACGATGGGTGCCCCGGGGGAGAGAACGGAGAGGGCGGAAAGCCCCTGGCCGATGGTGCAGCCAAGCGCCAGCACGCCGCCGAGACCCATGAGCGCCGCACCGAGGAACTGCCGGCGAAGCTCGCGCGCGTCGTCGCACGCCTCCCAGCGGAACTCGCCCATGAAGAGAGAACCCGCGGCGGCGCCGAGCACCACGCCCGCAACGGACGCGACGGCGAAACCGGGAAGCGCGCCCAGTGGGTTGAGCATTACGTAGAGGAGGCTCTCGCCGAGCGGCTGGGAGAAGGTGACGCTCTCGAGGGGCACGACATCGAAACCGACAGCGCCTGCATAGCTCGTCGCCGCCCAGGCGAAGGGCACCACCAGGCCCGCGAGCACGCCCCAGAGGACGCGGCGGCGCGCAAGGGCCGTGCCGCCCCAGAGCAGCGCGAACGCCGCGAGCCCGGCGCCAGCGGCGAGGGCGGCGACGATGGGCGGCAGGCCCAGGGCATCGCCGGCCAGCCTGTCTAGGCCGGTGCCTGGCTGGGGGGCGATCTCCGCCAGCCAGAGGCGCAGGCCGGCAAGCGGGCCGTTCAGTGTGGCGTAGGCGGTGAGGCCGATGACCATGACCATAACGACCGAGCGCAGGTCGCCGCCGCCGATACGCGCGAGGGCGCCGAACCCGCAGGTGCCCACATGCGCCATCCCGTAGCCGAAGATCAGCCCGCCCAGCACGGCCCCCAACGGCGACCATCCAAGCCGGGCATACAGCGTCTCGGCGGGATCGAAGACACCGAAGCCAGCGACGAGCGCGGTGCCGATGATGGCCGTTGCGGCCGCGAGCGCGACCATGCGGAGACGCCCGAGATCATCGCCGTAGACCGCGTCTTCCACCGCGCCCATCGTACAGAAGCGCCCGATTCGCGCTGCGAGGCCGAGTACGCAGCCTGCGGCGAGGCCGGCCAGGCTGGCGATGGCGGTGCCCTCGAGCTCGAGCATGATCATGTCTCCATTCCGTGCGAATGAGAGACTGACCCGCGGTTCCGGCTGTTGCAAGCGTTACCGCCGGACGGAAGCCGGTGCCGGCGCTTAGCTCTTCGTGTCGTTCTGCGCGCAGAACATCTCGTAGACGATGCCGATCATCTTCTCTGCGCGCCCGTCGGCGAGGCGGTAGTAGATCGTCTTGCCCTCCCGCCGCGTATCGACCAGCCCCTCCAGGCGCAGCCTTGCGAGCTGCTGGCTCACCGCCGCCTGTCGTTGGGAGAGAAGCTGTTCGAGTTCCGTGACCGAGCGCTCCTTGCTCGCCAGATGGCAGAGGATCATGAGGCGGCCTTCATGCGCGAGCGCCTTCAAGAATTCCGTCGCCCGGCGCGCGTTGTCCATCATGCGGGTCATCTCCGCATCGTCGAGACCGTCATTGAAGGCCGGGAGGGTCATACGCGCCGCCTTTCGCTCTGCTGCAGCTGCGATATGGCACGTCTCAGCAGGTGCGCAAGGTGTTGCTGTGGCTGGGCTTCGGTCATCTCGATCACTCGACTGGCGCGCCGGCGTCGCGCAGGAGCCGGCCGAGCATCGGATAGAAGAAGTCAGCACCCGCATAGCCTTCGAGGCGACCAACCTCCGCCCCATCCTCGAGCAGGACGAAGGTGGGCGTGAAGCCCGCCCGCCGGTCCAGTGCGATGCCATCGGGCAGCGGTTCGTGGATACTGGCGCGGGTGAGGGGCGCGATCTTGCCTTCCGGGGTGAGGTGGTAGGCTCCGCCGATGTCCTCCTCCCACTGCTCGCACCATTCGCAGGCTTCCTGGTCCAGCATCAGCAGCCGGTACTCTCCCGCAGCGGCTGCCGCGGGGACGACGAGCGCCGAGATGGCGAGGATGGCGAGGAGGCGCGTCATCTGACGGATTGACCCTGTGAGCAGCTTAGACATATAGTTTCTTGAATATAAGAATATGACAAACGGCTCTGGGATGGAAGCGCCATGGAGTTCGATATCGGCTATGCGGGGGCGGCCCTCGCAGGCTTGATGTCCTTCGTCTCGCCCTGCGTGCTGCCGATCGTGCCACCTTACCTGTGCTTTCTCGCGGGCGTGAGCCTGGAGGAACTGAAGGGAGAGGAGCGCGGCGGCTGGGTGCCGGATGCACGCGTGGTGCTGGCCGCGCTCTTCTTCGCGCTCGGCTTCGCCACGGTGTTCGTGGCGCTGGGGGCGACGGCAAGCAGCATCGGCCAGGCGGTGTGCAGGCCCATCACCAGGATCACGCCGCCGGCAATCCAGCGCAGCGTGTCGAAA
>JBCBHB010000522.1:0-2803 GCA_038526025.1 Pseudomonadota bacterium | reverse complement strand
ACCGGAGGTGTTTGGGTAAACAAAAACGGAGTGTCCGATCCCCAACGCCCGTTCGTAGACGCAGTCATGCTCAGACTCGCTGAAGTAGATCACGTCGTACTCACTGTGAATGGCGAGGCTGGCAGCTTCCGTCGCGCCGGAGGTGAAAATCACTTCATCCTCTTGGCACCCCACGAGACCGGCAACCTGCCCGCGCGCCTTTTCCAAAGCTGCTTTGCCCGCGCGGCCTTCCGCGTGGACGCTGGAGGGGTTGCCGAGGGTGTCCATGGCTTCGAGCATGGCGGCGCGGGCCTCGGGCCGAAGGGGGGCCGTGGCGTTCCAGTCGAGATAGACGCGGCGGCCGTCGAGGCCGGTCATCGCATGACCTCCCGCGCAGGCCCGTTATAGCCGGGCGCGACCCGGCAACCCGGGCGCTCCGGGCGCAGCGCCCGCGACGCCGGCCAACTGGGTCGGGCCCGGGCATGGCAGCGAGGAAGGTTGGTCACCGGACCCCCTCGGGCACACCGTCCCGGAACTCGGGCGCGCCGAAATCGGGCACCGCAGGGCACGGCATCAGCCGGTCGCCGATCACATCTGCGATAGTGACCTTCGAGAGGAAGACGTGGACATGGGCCGAGAGTTGCTCCCAGAGCGCGTGGGTAAGGCAGGCCTCGCGGGACTTGCCGCAGCCCTGCCCGGCCTCCCACTTCCCGTCGCAGCCCATGGCGTTCAGCCGCTCATCGACGGCCGACATGACCTCCGAACAGCGGATCTCGGCGGCGTCCCGCGCGAGGCGATAGCCGCCGCCGGGTCCCCGGACCGAAGTGACGAGGCCCGATTTCCGGAGCTTGCCGAAGAGCTGTTCTAGATAGGCGACCGAGATGCCCTGCCGCTCCGCGATATCCGCCAGCGGCACCGCGCCATGCCGGCCATGAAGTGCGATGTCGGCGAGGGCGGTGACGGCGTAGCGGCCTCGGGTGCTGAGCTTCATATCGTCCTCCCGCCCTTCCCGCGACGCATGCTGTCGCCCGGTCCCGCGATGGCGCAACGGGCACGACTTCCGTGAGACGGAAACCGCCGCCATCGCGTTTCAGTTGACGACAGCTGGCCGTCGCTCTACGCCCTCAGCCTTCAGAGGCAGGCAAAGCAGGCTATGCAACGCGACACGGGGCGTTGTGCTGGCTGCGCTGCCTCCCGCGCGTATGTGCGGCGGTCGGTGGCGATTTAGAGTGGTTCTAGAATTGCCGACTGATCTTGTCAAGCTTCAGGGCTGCCGCCGCCCGGCGCGCCGCCCCTACCCTTAGCGGGAGACGACGATGCCCGAGGTGATCTTTCCGGGGCCCGAGGGCCGGCTCGAAGGGCGCTACCACCCCGAACCAGGCCGGGATTCGCCGATTGCCCTCATCCTGCACCCTCATCCACAATACGGGGGCACGATGAACAACCCGGTGACCTATGCGCTCCATTACGCGTTCAGGGACCTGGGCTTCACGGTAATGCGCTTCAATTTCCGCGGCGTCGGGCGCAGCCAGGGCGAGTTCGACCAGGGGATCGGCGAGCTGTCGGACGCAGCCTCGGCGCTCGATTACCTGCAGAGCATGAACGGCAATGCGCGGGCCTGCTGGGTTGCCGGCTTCAGCTTCGGTGCATGGATCGGAATGCAGCTCTTGATGCGCCGGCCCGAGATCAATGGCTTCGTCAGCGTCGCGCCCCCGGCGAACATGTACGACTTCAGCTTCCTCGCCCCCTGCCCTTCCTCGGGCCTCATCATCAATGGCGAGGCGGACCGGATCGTGCCGCCGCCCGATATCGAGAAAAAACTCGTGGAGAAGCTGAAGGCACAGAAGGGGATCACGATCACCCATGCCACCGTGCCCGAAGCCAACCACTTCTTCGAGCGCGGCATGGACGAGATGATCGACATCGTGAAGGGCTACGTCCACGCCCGCATGATCGAAGGCGGCCGCTGACGCGGCTTCCGGGGGACCGGGCCGCGGCGGAGGGGGGACAGTCTGATGCTCATGACGCTTCGTCGGCGCACGGCACCGCTCTTCGCCCATCTCGGTGCCGCAGCACTGCGCGTGCCACCCCTGCGCCGCAGCATCGGGCTGACGCTCTGGCAGTTCCTCGACCGATACGTCTCGTTCTTCGGGGTGGAGGCGACGAAACCCACCCGCTTCGGCCCGAGGCTGCACATCTCCTCCGAACCTCGGGTCGAGAACGAGATCTTCTATTTCGGTGAGTGGGAGCCGCTCCTCACGCGCCATCTGCTGGATAGGGAGCCTGATGACGGCGTCTTCGTCGATGTCGGCGCCAATATCGGCTACTTCACGCTCCTTGCCGCGCAGCGGTTTGCCGAGGTCCATACCGTTGAGGCTTCGCCCCACACCCTCGCCCGGCTGCGGGAGAACATCGCTCGCAACTCGGTCGAGAACGTCGTCGTCCATCCTGTTGCGATCGGTCCGGCGCGGGGCCGTGTCGCGTTCTTTGCCGACGAGGCTCATCGCGGTGGCTCCTCGCTCGAGCCCGGTGACGGACGGGTGTTCGAATGCGAGGTTGAGATGCTGCCGCTGGCCGACATCCTGACCGGTGTCGATCCGGCACGGCTGCGGTTCTTCAAGGTTGATGTGGAAGGCGCGGAGCCTGCTGTTTTAGCCGGCGTAACCGCGATGGCCGGCGACCTTTCCGCGGGGACGGAAGTATTGGTCGAGTATCATCCGGAGAAGAGCGATGCCCTCTGGCCAGCAGTCGACGCTCTGCAGGCAGCAGGCTTCGATCTTTTCGTGCTCCAGGGCGCCTACGATCGCGCGGAATACACCGATCG